>JAUZQM010000077.1 GCA_030950985.1 Mariprofundaceae bacterium
CCATTCGTATTGAACTTTTTGGTGATGAGGTCGATGCGATTTGCCAATTTGACCCACTCACGGGCAAACGCTTGGAATCATTGCATAAATATACGGTGTTTCCAAAATCACACTTTGTAACACCTCGCCACCTTTTGGTGCGTGCGATGGAAACCATCAAAGAAGAACTATCCGAACGTTTGGTAGAGCTTTATGAGCAAAACAAACTGGTTGAAGCACAACGATTGGAACAACGTACCATCTTTGATTTGGAAATGATTCAAGAAATTGGTTATTGCAGTGGCGTTGAAAATTATTCTCGCCATTTAACAGGACAAGAAGAAGGCAAGCCACCGCCAACCCTGCTGAACTATCTACCCAATAATGCCTTGGTCATGATTGATGAATCCCATATCACTGTGCCACAAATTGGCGCGATGTTTAAAGGGGATCGTTCGCGCAAGCAAACACTGGTAGATTTTGGTTTTCGTCTTCCATCAGCCTTGGATAATCGCCCACTTCAATTCCATGAATTTGAAGCCATTGTTCCACAAACTATTTATGTTTCTGCCACCCCAAGTACCTATGAGATGGAAAAAACAGGTGGTGTATTTGCAGAGCAAGTGATTCGCCCTACAGGTTTGCTTGATCCTGAAATAGAAATTCGCCCAGCCGTCACTCAAGTGGATGATTTTGTATCCGCTGCGAACGAGGTGATTGCACAAGGTTTTCGTGTTTTAGCCACCTGTTTAACCAAACGAATGTCCGAGGATCTCACCGAATATCTGAATAACTTGAATTTAAAAGTCCGCTACTTGCATTCAGATATTGATACTGTCGAACGTATGGAGATACTGCGCGATTTGCGTTTAGGGAAGTTTGATGTGCTGATTGGCATCAACCTCTTGCGTGAGGGCTTGGATTTACCTGAAGTTGCTTTGGTGACAATTTTTGATGCCGATAAAGAGGGTTTTTTACGTTCGGAGCGTTCCTTGATTCAAACCATTGGGCGAGCAGCACGGAATGTTCACGGTCGGGTGATTTTGTATGCAGATAAAATCACCAAATCGATGCAAAAAGCAATGGATGAAACGGCACGCAAACGTAAAAAACAAGAAGCATACAATCAATTGCATGGCATCACGCCACAAAGCGTCACATCAGCCATTAAAGATGTACTTGGCTCTGTGTATGAGATGGATTATGGGCATATCCCAGAAGTAGAAGAAACAGCTCCATTGAGTGATTATGATGCAGCTATTCGTATAAAAACCTTGGAACGTTTGATGACTGAGGCAGCAGCAGATTTAAGATTTGAAGATGCGGCCAAACACCGCGATGAATTGTTAACATTAAAGGAGCATGGCAATCATGCATGACATCCCAAAATTAACCGTTGTAACTATTCGTAAATGGTTAGGTTCAGCGGCCGCCAATCAAGGGCGAGATTATTATAAACAAGGACGCGTCATTGAATTTGGTGATTTAGATGATGCCAATGGTGTTTATTCCCATGTTGAAGGGCCTTCAGGGCGACGTTACTCGCTGACCATTCATTTTCATGATGATGGTGTGGACTGCCAATGCTCTTGCGAAACAGGCGTTAAATGTAAACACGCGGCAGCTACGCTTTATGAAGTCATGGAAGATCAGCGCAACCCTTCTGAATCCACCCCCGATGTCTCACCATCATTTTCCATGTGGCTGGGTGGTATTGCTCCCACCACAAACCCAAATGAACCAAGTCAGAAATATTCAGAAGATGTCAAACAACGACTTTTGTATATTTTAGAACCTGAACATCATAACCGTCATATCACCCTGCGTTTTGTCACCACGCGTGTCCTCAAAGATGGGCGTTATGGCAAAGCCAATGATTACAGTGCTGCGACTATTTTAGATGGGCAAATGCCACAATATATCTTAGCCACGGATGCCGATGTATTACGCACTATTGCCAAAGATCGTACACTCGGTGCGCTTGCACTCAATGGTTCTTATCGTCTAAAAGGCGAGCAAGGGCTACAAATTTTTAAAAAAATATTAAGCAGCAAACGTTGCCACTGGTTAAATAAAGATACCCCTGCACTGAAGCAAGGAAAGAAATTTCAGGCTTCTTGGTTTTGGGAATGTGATCAGCACGGCAATCAGTTTTTACAGCTTCAACTTCCTGAAAGTATGGAAGATGCAAGCTTTATGCTCACTTCTCCACCTTGGTATATTGATATCAAACAAGCCAAATGTGGTCCTCTTGAAACGGGGCAACTTGCTGATGTTTCTGAAGTGTTACTCAATATTCCGCCGATTCCTTTGGAAGCCTTGGAAGAAGACTATGATGATGTTTGCAAACAACTTCCTGATGATATTGAAGCCCCTAAACCATTGCAATATAGCCAGCGTTCTATTGTACCAACCCCCACGATACAGTTGCTAAGCAAAGAGTTTATGAACCCGAAGACACTGCATATGGAAGCCACGCATATTGTGGCATTATTCTTTGACTATGATGGACATAAATTACCTTATCTTGCTCAGGATTCTTCAACATTTCGTGCGGTTTCTCAAGGTTTAGTCATGGATTTCCAACGTGATGATAAACAAGAAAATGCTGCTATTGCAGCCTTGCTCGAAACCCATCTTTATACCTTAACAGATGATTATCGACGCAATCGTCATGCGATTCCCAAACACTATTTCACCTTACATGATAATAATTTCTGGGCTGAGTGGGTATTACACACTATTCCTCGATTGAAGGAAAAAGGCTTTCACGTTCAAATTTCTAAAGATTTTGCCTACCGCATGGAAATAGCTGAATCATGGCAATTAGACATGGGAAGTACCAATAATGGCAACAGCTTGATGGGTACAGCATCATTATCGGTCACACTCGATGATGGTGAAGCCATTGATTTAATTGAAGTCATGGGGCGTTGGGTTGCCGCATCGCCCAACCTTTTACAAGAAGCGTCCATTTTAGACATCAAACAAAAAGAAAGTGTTGCTTTGCCTTTGGCTGATGGACGACTGCTTGCTGCCCCCGGTGCAATGATCGGAAATATTTTACATTATATGCTTGATGTATTTGCAACAAAAAAACCAGAAGAAGCGATGCTCAGTGCACCTCAAATGATAGCGTTGGAAGAAAGCTTAAAAGCGATTGAAGCACCGATTCATATCAGTAGTTCGATATGGTTGAAACATATGAAAAAGCTTTCTCATATCGAAACCATTCCCGAAGTTAATATTCCTGATACGTTAACTGCGGAATTGCGCGATTATCAACATGAAGGCATCTCATGGATGCAATTTTTACGAGAAATGCAATTGGGTGGTATTCTTGCAGATGACATGGGTTTGGGTAAAACGATTCAAGCATTAACCCATATTCTTTGTGAAAAATCCGCAGGACGTTTGAAACATCCTGCTTTGGTCATTGCACCCACCAGTTTAATGTACAACTGGCGGCGTGAAGCCGAAAAATTTACCAAAAATTTAAAGGTTCTTACCTTACATGGCGCAGAGCGTTTTAAATCTTTTGATAAGATTACGGAACATGATGTTATTTTGACCACTTACCCTCTTTTGGTTCGTGATTTTGATACTTTAGCTGCCCAGCCTTGGCATTTATTGATTTTAGATGAAGCCCAATACATTAAAAATCCGCGCTCCAAGGTGGCTCAACAAGTCCGTAAACTCGATGCCAGTCATAAACTATGCTTAACAGGCACGCCGATGGAAAATCACTTGGGAGAGCTTTGGGCACAATTTGATTTTTTGATGCCCGGTTATCTTTATGATCAAAAACAATTCATGAAAATTTTTCGTAAGCCCATTGAAAAAGAGGGTGATGTCGCGAGGCAAGAGGCCTTAAACTTACGCATTCGTCCTTTTATGTTACGACGCGCTAAGGAAGAAGTCGCAGCCGAATTACCTGCTAAGACCGAAATTATTCGTAGTACGGATTTAAATGATAAACAACGTGAAATGTATGAAAGTGTTCGCCTTGCCATGCAGAAAAAAGTCCGTGATGCGGTTGCTGCATTGGGTATGGAAAAAAGCCAAATCATTGTCTTGGATGCGTTACTTAAAATGCGGCAAGTCTGTTGTGATCCACGTTTGGTCAAAGGTATTGAAGGTGAAGTGCCAGTCTCTGCTAAATTAGAAATGTTATCTGAGATGCTTGTGGAAATGCATGAAGAAGGACGGCGTATTTTATTGTTTTCTCAATTTACAGGCATGTTAAAACTCATTGAAGATGAAGTAAAACGCTTGGGCATTGGCTATGTTAAGCTGACAGGTAGCACCAAAGATCGTGTCACGCCTGTTCAGAAATTCCAAGAAGGCAATACCCCCTTATTTCTTATCAGCCTAAAAGCAGGTGGGGTAGGGCTTAATCTTACCGCTGCTGATACGGTCATTCACTATGATCCTTGGTGGAATCCTGCCGCAGAGAGTCAAGCCACAGACCGTGCGCATCGGATTGGTCAAGAAAAATCCGTGTTTGTTTATAAACTCATTACGGAAGGAACGGTGGAAGAGAAAATTCTTGAATTACAAGAGCGTAAACGTGCATTGGCAGAAGGTATTCATCAAAAAGCGGGGGATACAAAAGCACTGTGGACAGCCGATGATATGGACTCATTATTTGCCCCTTTGCATTGAATGTTACCATCCTCTTTATTCTGCTAAATTTACCTAGGGCTATAAAGAGTTTGCATGAGGGGAGATGAATCGCTACCTTTCGCCGTCGATTTAGCATGATTAAAATGATTAAAAAGAGGTAGGACAATTCATGTCTCTAGCTGTGGAAAAGAAAAGCGAAGTTATTAGCAAGTTTGCAACCCATGAAGGTGATACTGGTTCACCTGAAGTTCAAGTGGCATTGTTAACTGAACGTATCAATGGTTTAAGTGATCATTTTAAAGACAATCACAAAGATCACCATTCACGTCGTGGTCTATTGAAGATGGTAGGTCGCCGTCGTAACCTTCTAAAATACTTGAAGGAAAAAGATTTTGGACGTTATCGTTCATTGATTGAAGCACTCGGTTTACGTCGTTAATTCCGTTTAAGTTTTATTTCGGCTCTCGTTTACTTGGTTAAACGGGAGCCGTTTTTCGTTTTGATTTTCTTTCCCCCAGTTATGAGTATGTGTTCTACAAAGGAAATGTATGTTTAATATTCAAACAACCCAAGCGACCATCGCAGGTCGTGATTTAAGCTTTGAAACAGGTCGCATTGCACGTCAAGCTGGCGGCTCAATCTTGGTACAATATGGTGATGTTGTGGTACATGTTGCTGCAACCGCAGCAAAAACACCGTTACAAGGCGTTGATTTCATGCCTTTAACTGTCCATTACCAAGAAAAAACCTATGCAGCAGGTCGTTTTTTAGGTGGATTTTTAAAACGTGAAGGTCGCCCTTCTGAAAAGGAAACACTCACCTCCCGTTTGATTGATCGCCCTATTCGCCCTTTGTTTCCAAAGGGTTACTTCCATGAAACACAAGTGATTGCCACTGTCGTTTCAGCAGATGAAGATAACAATCCTGATATTATTGCCATCAATGGTGTCTCTGCGGCACTGATGATTTCTGACGTGCCTTTTGCTGAAGCTATTGCAGCATCACGTGTTGGCTTGATTGATGGTGAATTTTTATTAAATCCAACGTACGCTCAAATGAAAGATTCAGATTTGGATTTGATTGTTGCGGGTACACGTGATGCAGTCTTGATGATTGAATCCGAAGCAAAAGAATTATCCGAACAACAAATGATTGATGCGATTGCGTTTGGTCAAGCAGGTTATGCACCGATTATTGATGCTATTGAAGCCTTGGTAGAAAAAGCGGGTAAAGAGAAAGTCACTGTTGCATTAGCAGGCAATGATGATGTTCAAGCGGCTGTTAATGACGTCTTTGAAGCCGATGTTCGTGAAGCTTATGCCATTGTAGACAAATCAGCACGTTCTACAAAAATTGAAGCCTTGCGTACTGCCGCACAAGACAAGTTTGCTGGTACAAAAGAAAATCCAGGTCAATTTTCTAGCAATGATGTTACTTCGGCTGTGAAAAATTTAGAAAAAAATGTCGTTCGCCGTTCTATTATTGATGGTAACCCACGTATTGATGGTCGTAAAACAACCGATGTTCGTGCCATTGATTGCCAAGTAGGCGTGTTACCACGTACCCATGGCTCGGCTTTGTTTACACGTGGTGAAACACAAGCTTTGGTCACCATTACTTTGGGTACTGAATCTGATATGCAAACCACTGAATCGTTGGAAGGTGTTGCCAAGCAACGCTTTATGTTGCATTACAACTTCCCTCCTTATTCTGTAGGCGAAGCTCGTCGAATGGGTTCACCGGGTCGCCGTGAAATTGGTCATGGTCGTTTGGCACGTCGTGGTGTGGAAGGCATGTTGCCAAAAATGGAAGACTTTGGTTATGCCATTCGTGCCGTATCTGAAATCACTGAATCCAATGGTTCATCATCGATGGCATCCGTATGCGGTTCATCATTGGCATTGATGGATGCAGGCGTACCAACAAAAGCGCCTGTTGCTGGTATTGCGATGGGATTGATTCTTGAAAAAGATGGTTATGCGGTATTGTCCGACATCTTAGGTGATGAAGATCATTTGGGAGACATGGATTTTAAAGTAGCGGGTACAGCTGATGGTATTACCACCTTACAATTGGATATTAAAATTGGTGGTTTAACCCGTGAAATCATGGAAGAAGCCTTGGCACAAGCCAAAGGTGGACGCATGCATATCTTGGAAGAAATGGCAAAATGCATTACTGCGCCGCGTAACTCAGTCGCAGACCATGCACCTCGCATGTTCACTATGAAAATCAAAGCCGATAAGATTCGTGAAGTCATTGGTGCTGGTGGTAAAGTTATTCGTGGTATTGTGGAAGAAACAGGCGCGAAAATTGATATTGCTGATGATGGTACCATCACTATTTTTGCAGTGACAGGTGAAGCTGGTGAAGCAGCGAAAGCCATGATTAACGATATTGTTGCAGAAGTTGAAGTTGATGCGACATATGAAGGTAAAGTCGTAAAAATCATGGATTTCGGCGCTTTTGTTCGCATCATGGGCAATACAGATGGTTTGGTACATATTTCTCAAATTGCACATAAACGTGTTGAGAAAGTTGCCGATGAACTTGAAGAAGGTCAGATCGTCAAGGTGAAGGTATTGGATGTAGATCGTAGTGGTAAGATTCGTTTATCCATGAAAGCATTGATAGAAAAAGCTTAATTCAAACTTGTTCAATGGCTTGATAAGGCGGGGCTTCGGCTCCGCCTTTTTTTATGTCATTTAATCCGATGAGAAGACAGTCCCGACCCCTTCATCTGTAAACATTTCCAATAAGACTGCATGCGGCACACGACCATCAATAATATGTGCACGTTGCACGCCACTTTCAGCCGCATCCAAGCAGCAATTCACTTTAGGAATCATGCCGCCAGCGATGGTACCATTGGCAATCCAATCGCGAGCTTTTTGCGCTGTAAAGCTCGAACATAGTTGTTTATTGTTATCCAATACACCTGCAACATCCGTTAAAAGAATAAGTTTCTCTGCCTTCAAGGCTTGGGCAATTGCGCCTGCAACCAAGTCAGCATTGATATTATAACTTTGACCAGCATCTTTATGGTATCCCACAGGTGCAATCACAGGAATAAAACGATCTTTCTCTAACAGTGTTAAAATATCCGTGTGAATCGCATGCACCTGTCCAACATGTCCTAAATCAATAATTTCAGGCACGTCTAATTCAGGTGAGTTTTTTTCAAGTTGCAATTTTCTTGCGCAAATGAGCCCGCCATCTTTACCCGATAAACCGACAGCCTTGCCACCAGCCCGATTGATATTGGCAACGATTTCTTTATTAACACGACCTGCCAACACCATTTCAACCACATCCATCGTTTCACTATCGGTCACACGCATACCATCAATAAACTTGGCTTCTTTACCAATCTTTGCCAACAACTGCCCGATTTGAGGGCCACCACCATGCACAATGACGGGGTTGATGCCGACTTGCTTCAGTAAAGTGATGTCCATCGCAAAACTAGCTTTTAGGCTTTCTTCAACCATGGCGTTTCCACCATATTTAATGACAATTGTTTGTCCTGCAAAGCGTTGTAAATAAGGCAGTGCCTCAATCAGGGTACTGGCACGCGTATTGGCATGAATCATTATACAGTTTCAGTTTGTTGTTTAAGAACAGGATTACAATCCAAAAGCATTTGCCAAATAAGCATGGATGCGCAAACGGCAAAGGCAACACCGAGACTTAACGCAGTATAACTATCATTGGGGTTCATGAGTTGATGACCGACAGGAATAAAAATTAACAATGCAGGTGTAATCACTGCCAAGCGCGTCCAACGAATATCTTGTTTCAGTAAAACAGACGCAGCACCGGGAACAGACATCAAAGCAAATAGCGTGATCGCAATCCAATGATTTTCAAAATCAACAGAGGTAAGACGTTGCCAAACACCCATATCAGACGTTTGATCCAAACGCATTTCAAACACAGCCGCCAAAAACAACATGCCAATCGCTGATAAACTCCATAACAACCAGCCAAGCCAGCGTCGGTGACGAACCAAATGGTTTACCCAAACGCCATTCCCGATCACATACATTAAACCTGCAAAAAACATACCCCACGGGGCTAACTCAAAATGAATCATGCTGTACCACTCCTTTCCAAAAGACAGCGCACCCTAAGAGGCTATTTACCTTAGTTCAACATGAACCCGAAGATTGGAGATAAAAATGAAAGCTGCCGCTTTAAAAAAAAGGAGATGTATCCTATTTAGGCTTTGATCTGCTAGTGTTTTATGTTACTGGTGATGGAATCGCTCAAGCCTAGTGCTGTTAAATATGTCTGCACCCAACCCGCAATCAAATTCTTCCATCGAGAGTCTAATAAAAGTGCCTTGGTACGGTTGTTAATAGGATGAGGCACTTTCAATAGCAAGGATTCCAAACGCGGGGTTATCTTGCTAAGCCACGGTTCATAACAGCGGTTATCTCCGATATCCTCAAGCAATAAATAATCCAATTGCAAATTGATCACAAGCATCTGACACGTCTTTTTAGCGACTCTCTGTTCACACTGCTGCTGAAATTCAGGAAGTAATCCCTCCATATTGTATTGTCGAGTTATAAGACTCTTCTAAAATTAAAATGGGTAAGCAAAATTTATTGACCTTAGAAAAGTCCAATTTACCAGTAATTAGGTAAGCGATATTTTAAATTCAATTGCTGATAGCAATATATCTTTAGATTCGCGTTGTTTTATCGTTAAGTTTTCATCATTTTTAAGCACCGTATAACGCATGCCTTTAAGCAAAGGATTGGTCTTCGCTTCTGCTCTGCGAACCTCGTCAACACCATGATTGATAATTTTCATGATATGGAATTTATCAAACGTTATTTGTGCATTGGGAAGCTGTTCTCGAACGCCTTTAATAAAAGCAGGCGACATATCACAACTCACATCTTTCACTTGCTCTCGACAACCTGATTTAGACTCTAAAACCTTAACAAAATCAACAGCTGTTTCATGACTTTTACCTTTGCTTACATGCATTGTAGAACGCTCTTTTAGGTCAACAAACAAGGTGATATAATCGTGTCCTTTAGCAATCGATGTCTCATCCATACCAATGCTATCCACACGACTTAAATCTTCATGAAGTTTGGCTGAATCAATATAAACATCCAAAATACGCCAAATTAAATAATCTGAAACACCAACTAATTGACTAACATTATGCACTGGCATTGCCTTACAAAGTTGCATTAATAATGCCTCAAAGAGCAATGTAAATCCTGATACTTTTCCACTCCAAGGTGGCGAAACCATACGCACTTTTCCATCGCTACGTTTAACCCGTGGAACCCGTGCAGTGAGATAACATTCATGTTCAAAAAAGTTCAAATGACGCCACTCTTTTCTGATACTGTCATAAGCTTTGTAAGCGCACCCATCAGAATCGTCACTACCATCTGTAAAAGTTGACCCTGCTTCAAAGTCAACATCAATACGAAGGCATTTTTTCGACACATCAAAACCAATCTAATTAATATACCAATAAAAATAAGATGTCAAAACTATAATTGTTACCCACTCTAGTTTCAAAAGAGCCCGTTATAATGATACTCCATTATCTCTGAGGTAGATAAATCATTGGATTAACAGGTGTTTTTTTAATACGTACCTCGAAATGTACATGAGGACCTGTGGAGTGTCCTGAATGCCCTGATTTTGAGATCAGTTGGCCTGCTTTGACATGTTGACCTACTTTCACCAATAATCGTTGATTGTGTGCATAGGCGGTGAATACTTCATTATCATGACGAATGATGACCAATCTGCCATAACCAGATAAGCGATTATCAGAATAAACAACTGTACCAGAAGCCGCTGCATGAACTGGAGTACCATCTCTCACTGCAATATCAATACCATCATGCATACGATTCCCACGTTTACCAAAAGGACTACTAATAGGTCCTTGAACAGGCCAACGTAAATGAACATTTCTAAGTTTATGTTGGCTACGTAGTTTTTGAGTATGAATACGTGTATTGACGTATTGTTTATGTTTTGAATGTCTTGCCTTTGAGTGTTTTTTTCTATATTTATGAGAACTATTTACAGATAAATAAATTTTCTGATTGATCTGAATGGTATAGGGATAGTGTAGATGATTTCGTTTGGCTAAAGAATGGTAAGAAACTCCAAACTGTTGCCCAATAGTATATAAAGAATCACCTTTTTTAACAGTATGATAAGTGTTAGAGGAATATCGATGAATATTTTTCTGCTTGATTTGTGAGTTTTTATAATAAGGGATGGTGTGAATACTGTGTTTGGAATGAAAGCAGCCCGAAAGAAATAGGAGCAAACAAAGTGATAAAATATAATTTAATAAAATAGCCATAAACCTGAAAAACCCAGTATAAGTATTAAAGTAATGCCTAAAGTTATCCCTTCAAAATAGCGTTCTACCCAATTACGTAATTTATCGCCTCCCCAATACAATAAGCCGCTTTCTAAAAAGAAACGAGCCCCACGTGATAATAAAGCAGTGAAAATAAAACCGACAAAAGGTAAACCAAATGCTCCAGCAGCAATAGTAATGACTTTGAATGGGATGGGTGAGAAACCAGCAATCAAGACAAGCCATAAGCCCCAATCGACAAACCATGATTCAACTTGGTGAAATTGACCCATCATGCCATACGTTTGCAATAAGGGTTCGGCAATACTGGCAAAAAGAAAAAGTCCTATAGCATAGCCGATAGCAGCTCCAACAGTAGATCCAGCGGTGCAAATACTAGCAAAACGAAAGGCAAGGTCTGGGCGACCCAATGCCAATGCTAACAGTAAAATATCAGGTGGAATGGGAAAAACACTGGCTTCAATCAGGGCAATAAAAAACAATGCCCATTGAGCTTGAGGGTGGTCAGCCCAAGCGAGTGTCCAATGGTAAGCACGGCGTAACCAAGAGTTTGAAGCGTGTTCTTTTGTGTTCATCCGTATTGTTCTCCTTCTAAAAGAGGGACAAAGGAGCAGTGATCAAAATAAGTTTCTTCAATACCCGTTGATTTTTTTTCTCGGCGTACAAGGCAATGTTTCCCTTCTTCTCCTTCGGGCATCAATAACATGCCGCCTTCAGAGAGTTGTTGCAGCCAAATATCGGATGCAAAGCCGCCAGCAGTGACGATAATAGCATCAAAAGGAGCTTGTTCAGCCCAACCTAAACGGCCATCAGCACATTTAAGCGTAACATTTTGAATGTTTGATTTTAAAAGGTTCTGGTGCGCCTTTTGATGTAAAACTTTGATGCGCTCAATGCTATATACATGTTGACATAAGCAAGAAAGTATCGCTGTTTGATAACCACAACCCGTGCCAATTTCTAAGACGCGTTCATGCCCTTGTAAATTGAGTAGTTCTGTCATCCGTGCAACCATAAAAGGTTGTGAAATAGTCTGTTTTGCACCGATAGGTAAGGCAGAATTTTGATAAGCACGTGCAATCAAGGGTTGATCTACAAAAAGATGGCGATGAATATGGTACATCGCATCTAAAACATGTTGACTTTGAATACCAGCGGGTATCAGTTGATTTTCAATCATACGGCGACGAGGCAGTTCAAATGATAGTGATAATAGTGATGATAGTGGTTTATGCATACTGATGAATCCGAAAAAAATCTAAAAACATAAGTATAATCAAGTCATCCAATGATTGGTCGGGACGGCAGGATTTGAACCTGCGACCCCCACACCCCCAGTGTGGTGCGCTACCAAGCTGCGCTACGCCCCGTTGATTCAAGTAAGACAAACGGCAAGCTAATTGCTGAATTCTTAGACGCAATAAGATTTTAATATTATTCATCGTTGTCAAGCAAGGCTTGTTTGAAGATTTGGCTCGGACGAAATATTACGACACGGCGAGCACTAATTTCAGCGGCTTCTCCCGTATTTAGGTTACGACCTACACGCGCTTCTTTTTCACGCACCAGAAAATGTCCAAAACCAGATATTTGAACGTTTTCACCTGTATTTAGTGTGTCCGATATTTTATTAAGAACGCAATCAATAAGGAACATAGATGTTTGTTTATTCAGTTCTACGGTTTGTTGAATGATATGAGCAATATCTACTTTGGTCATAGCTTCTCCTCAGGGTGTTGAATAGATATCAGTTGTCCGTGATGCAATTGTAACATGCGATGAGATTGAGCTGCGAGTATGGGGCTATGCGTCACCATAATAATAGATGTTCCTTCCTCATAACAGAGTGCTTGCATGGATTTAAAAACAATTTGTGCAGAGTCTTCATCTAAATTTCCTGTGGGTTCATCAGCTAGCAATAAGGCTGGTTTTGTCACTAAGGCACGTGCAACAGCAACGCGTTGCGCTTCGCCACCTGAAAGACGTGTTGGTGGGTGTTGTAAACGTTCTTGTAAATTTAAACGGATTAATATCTGCTCAGAACGAACCTTAGCATCTTGTTTCGATTCTCCTTGAATCAATAAAGGTAGCATGACATTTTCTACTGCTGTTAATTCTGGAATAAGATGGTGTTCTTGATACACAAAACTAATGCTACGGTTCCGCAATGCAGCTTGTTTATTTTCGGATAGTGATAAAATGGATATGCCTTGTAACTTGATATCTCCGCTATCAATGCTATCTAATGTCCCTAAAAGTTGCAGTAAAGTGCTTTTACCAGAGCCAGATTCGCCCATAATCGCCAAAAATTCACCTTGATGTACTTCAAGACAAACATCATGCAAAATATTCAATGTTCCTGAAGGGGAGTGATAATTTTTACATAAGTTTTTGACATCCAATATAATACTTGAGGGAGCATCTATCATGATGTGTTTACTTTCGCTCCATAAGTGTGCGAATAGTGTCTTGAACACGTTGTTTTTGAAAACGAGTGATAACCTCTTTAACAGAAGGAAAACATTCAACAATCTGGTCAAAATCATGTTTGTTTAATTCCATGATTTCAAGTGGACAGGCTGCAACGATTGTAGCAGTTCTTGGTCTTCCAGTGAGTAATGAGACTTCACCAAAAAAAGAACCTTCGTGAAGATCACCTAAATGAATTTTTTGTTGGGAATCTTTTGGATCTTGTATGAATACATTGACATGACCCGATCGAATCAAAAAAATGGAATCACTCAGGTCATTTTCACAAATAATGGAATCACCTGTTTTAAATTGGCAAAGTTTGAAGCGTTCCGCAAATTTCATACGTACATTGACATGTATATCTTTAAACATTGGATTGATGGCTAAAGTACAAGCTAGCACACGTTCACAATAAAAAGATTCAACAGTGGTTTGAATGTTTGGATAAGTGGCAACCCAAGTATCAAAGGTATCTCGTTTAATGGTTAATATTTTGACATCACTTTCAGCGATGGCTCTATCGAGGCGAGAAGTGCGTGACATAAATGCCACTTCGCCAAAAAAATCACCTTCGATCAAATGGGCATAAGCCGTCGTCTGTTCATTTGCAGCTACTTCTAAACAAATATTGCCCATACCAATCAAATATAAGTTTCCACCCGAATCACCAGGTTTATAAATGATGTCCCCTTCTTGGTAGCTTGTAAGCGATAAAGAATCAATAAAATCATCTAGTTCATCACCTGATAACATGGATAAAAGAGGTGTACGTTCAAAGTTAAATTTCTTCTCATCATGGGTAAAGGGCGTCGCTTGATAATCTTGAGGGATGAGTGTGCGAATGGCCCAATCATCACCTCTTTGTTCCGATAGTGTCCTTAAATGATTTTGGATTTCAGTACGTTTAGGATCAATACGAAGAATAATTTTACTGATGGCAATGGCTTGTACGACAAAGCCATCATTGGCATAGTTTTCGGCAATTTTGATGTAATCACGGACTGCACCTTGTGGATCGCCTAATCGTTCACGAATCTCTGCAAGTTTAACAAAGATTCGTAAATCGTTGGGTAATTTTTGATGTAATGCTTCAAAAACAGGCAGCGCTTTATCATATTTACCGGTCATCCAAGCTTCTTTAGCTTTTTTTCGTAGGTTATTGATTAACATGCTTATTCATACCTCAATGCATCGGCTGGTAGGACATGAGCTGCCCGCCATGCAGGATAAAAAGTGGCTAGCATACCCAATAATAAGCTGCTGACTACAATGATGCTAATCGATATGGGATCAATGACAGAAGGAACATGGTCAATATAATAGACATCACTGGATAAAATAGTGATACCTGTGATATGTTCAAACCAGCTCAGTAACACATCCAGTTTCCATGCTACTAACAAGCCTAAGCTTGTTCCTATCAGTGTACCGAACCCACATAAAAGCATACCCATCATAAGAAAAATACGCATCACTGAGGCATGGGTTGCACCGATGGTTTTAAGAATAGCAATCTCTTTGCGCCTTTCCATGACTACCATGACCAAAGATGACACCATATTAAACACTGCCACGACCACAATCAGTGAAAGAATAATACCCATCACCACACGTTCCATTTTTAATGCTTTAAAAAACGAAAGGTGGCGGTGCATCCAATCGGTAATCCAAGCATTGGCTGGAAATACCATGCGGGCTTCATTAGCGACTGTGTTGGCTTGATCTCGATCATAAAGATGGAGTTCGATGCCCGTGACGGCATCACCTGTTCGATTGAGCTTTTGAACAGCCAATAAAGGTGCAATAATTAAGCCAACATCATATTCATAAAATCCAGAATTGAAGATGCCAACCACGCGGAAAGCGCGCATGCGGGGTGAAATACCAGAAGGTGAAATACCACCTGATGGGGAAAGAAGACGCACAGTATTACCCACATCTACATGGAGTTTTCGTGCTAAATCTTTACCTAATACCACCTCAAAAGGAGATGCTTGAACAGTCGAGCGAATGAAACGACCTGAAATAATACGACTGGCGATTTGTGGTTCGCGAGATGGATCAACACCTTTGAGAATCGCACCCGTTGAATGGTGTCCATGATTGGCTAACACTTGGCTGCTTAAATAAGGCGCAGCTTTCGCAACACCCGTAAGTTTTTCTGCTTGTTTCAACCAAGGTTGCCAGTGTTTAAATGTGTCATCAGGGCCTTGAATATCAACGTGGGATGAAAAGCCTAGAATTTTATTTTTAAGTTCTGCATCAAAACCATACATCACCGATAATACAACAATCAGAGCCGCCACACCGATGGCAACTCCCGCAGCCGAACTCCATCCAATCAAGGAAACGAAACGGTCATCACGCCGTGATTTTAAATAACGACGTGCCAGCATCCATTCATAAGCTTTCATCGAGGCATTAACTTAAATAACGCAAATAAAGATAAATATGACTGATGATAATAGTCAATATCATTAAGCCAAAGGCATGTTTCATAAAGGTTAAGAAAGCAATCGGTTGCCCTGCACGTTGTGCAAAACCAGCCACAATCAAATTGGCAGATGCACCAATTAAAGAGCCGTTGCCACCCAAACATGCGCCCAAAGCTAAAGCCCACCATAACGGTTCAATGGCTTCAGCTCCGCCAAAAGTAGGCTCCATGCTTTGAATCAACGGAATCATAGTCGCAACAAAAGGAATGTTATCAATCAATGCCGAAGCAATGGCAGACACCCATAAAACAGTGGCTGTGGTAGCAACCAAATCACCACCTGTCAGTGCCAGTGTTTTTTCAGCTAGAATATTGATAACACCCGTATGTTCGACACCTGTAACAATGATAAACAAACCTACAAAGAAGAAAATGGTGGTCCATTCGACCTCTGCCATGATGCCTTCATAGGCATGATCCTTTTCTTCCACACTTTGCCCCAAGGTTTGCAATAAAAGAAGGACTGCTGCGCCAAACATGGCAATGGTTGCAGGTTCTAAATGCAAGTCATGAGCCACAGTAAAACCGCCAATCACACCAAATAATACACATAAACTTTTTTTCAGAAGGGGAACATCCTTGATGGCTGCTCTTTCATCAAATTGCATAATAAGTTTCTTTTTTTCATCCGTAGCATGCAAATCAGAGCCAAACATAAACCAAATCACAGCAATTACTGCAATGAAAATAACGGGGATGATGGGGGTTAAGTTGATTAAGAAATCAGTGAAACTTAGATGGGCTGCCGAACCAATCATGATATTGGGTGGATCACCAATGAGCGTCGCAGTACCACCAATATTGGAAGCTAGAATAAGGGCGAATAGATAAGGATAAGGACGAACACCCAAAGCATCCGTAATCAATAAGGTGACGGGCGCAATCAATAAAACAGTAGTGACATTATCTAAAAGTGCAGAAAATACAGCCGTAACAAGCGATAACATGACCAAAATCCACCACGGTTCACCTTTCGCCAGTTTGGCAGCTTTAATCGCAACATATTGAAACATGCCTGTTTTTTGACTAATGGCGACAATCACCATCATGCCCGTGAGTAAACCAATGGTATTAAAATCAATGCCTGCAACCGCTTGTTGTTGATTCAATACACCGCATAAAATCATCAAGCCTGCACCCAATAAGGATAAAACGGCACGATTGAATTTTTCCGCCATAATCACGCCATAGACCAACAATAAGATGGAAACCGCTACCCATGTAGGATCGAAACCAAAAATCACAGTCGATGTTGTCGATTCAATATTATGCATCGTTGCCATCTCCTTGTTTGGTAAGTTGAAGAAAATCTAAAATATCACCCGCAGAAATAATCCCTAACAATTTTTCTTGATCATCTACAACCAATACATATTCATGTTTGCAAAAAGAAGCCAACGAAGCTGCAACGGATAACAAAGAATCATGTGGGTGAACCGTGATGGGAACTTTATCCAAAGCCACGGCTACTTTTTGTGTACTAAGTTCGGTGTAATGTTGATGTAAAATACCCATGTCAGGCGCATAAGAAACCTGATCTAAATCGCCACTGACGATATAATCAGGGACAATATGAGATAACAGCGAAACTGTTGAAAAAATACCCGCAATAGTTTTATCGGGATGAAGTACAGGCAACATGCGCAAATCAGAATCACGCATACGCGTTAACACATCGCTAATACATTCGTCCACTTGTGCGGTGATAAGGTGGGTCACCATGATTCGTTTTGCCAGCATATTTTCTCCTAATATGGGGTGGATGGTATTCACTGTTTCACTGCTATTTGAAATAAGGGACCTTCGACACAAGTGCTCGAGGCTGACGTTCCTTTTTATAAGTTATCGTCGTTCAAGTATGAACCTATCATCATGCCCGAGTTCTTTTATCGGGCATCTTTTGCTTGAAATAAAAGACCTTCGACACAAACTCTCAAGGGTGACGTTTTTTCAATGAAATACATCACATCAGCCCATGAAAGCCTATCGGACTTTTTATTCAGGTCGCATATGTGGAAACAATAGAACATCACGAATGGAATGTTGTTCGGTCAATAACATGACCAAACGATCCACACCGATGCCAACACCTGCGGCAGGTGGCATACCAAATTCCAAAGCTCGCAAATAATCTTCATCCACACCTGTGGCTTCAGCATCACCCGCATCTTTGGCTTGCGCCTGAGCCACAAAACGAGCCCGTTGATCATCAGGGTCATTCAATTCTGAAAAACCATTGGCAATTTCTCGACCTGCTACAAAGAGTTCGAAACGATCGGTGACGGTATCATCGTCATGATTGCGACGTGCCAAGGGTGAAACATCCACAGGATAATGGGTAATGAATGTGGGTTGCTGCAAATGAGGTTCGACTAAGGTTTCAAATAATTCCAATAAATAATGCCCTGCTTTCCATGTCAGCAAAGGTTTGACATCGGGTTTTTCTTGCAAACAAACCGTTGCCAATAACGCTTTATCATTGGCATGACCGCGTAAATCAGGGCGTTTTTCAAACACAGCTTCATCCATACGGATATGTTGAAAGGGTTGTGTTAAATCAACCTCGATGCCTTCCCAAGTAAGCTTGGAAACATTCAATCCTTGTGCAATATCACGAATTAAACCTTCGGTGTTATCCATAGCATCATTGAAATCTGCATAGGCTTGGTAAAATTCCACCATCGTGAATTCGGGATTATGGGTCGCATCTAAACCTTCATTGCGAAAGTTACGATTGATTTCAAAAACTCGTTCAAAACCACCGACCAATAAACGTTTGAGATACAATTCTGGTGCAATGCGTAAAAATAAGTCCATATCCAAGGCATTATGATGGGTGATAAAAGGTGTCGCCGCTGCGCCACCTGCTTGCGTTTGCAGCATGGGTGTTTCCACTTCCATAAAGCCGCGTGATTCCAAGCCTTGGCGTAACAATGATACGGCTTTGGAGCGCGTACGGAAAATATGGCGTGATTCAGGGGACACCATTAAATCAACATAACGTTGGCGATAACGGGTTTCAATATCACTTAAACCATGCCATTTTTCAGGTAAGGGACGTAAACATTTGCTAATAATTTCAATATGAGACACTTTGACCGATAACTCACCTGTTTTAGTGATAAAAAGCGTGCCTTTAGCACCAATGATATCACCCAAGTCCCATTTTTTGGTGGGGTTATAAATGTCTGCCCCACCCAATGCATCACGACTCAAAAACAGCTGTAATTCCCCTTCACCATCTTGAATCTTGGCAAAGCTAGATTTCCCCATCACACGATGTCCCATCATGCGTCCTGCGATGGTCACTTCGATACCCATCTCTACCAAAGCTTCAGCAGACACATCACCATATTGACTACGAATGGCAGATAATGTGGTGGTACTGCGCCATGTATTACGATAAGCGAGACCTTGCTCACGTTGGATGCTTAATTTATTACGTCGCACTATCATTTGTTCAGACATCGCGGGTATCGATTGTTGATTGCTTTTGTTCGGGGAAGTTACAGGTGTTGAATCGCTCATGTCAGTTACGCTAAACGACTTTGTAAATCCAAATCGCTAAAGAAAAAAGCAATTTCAGTGGCTGCATTTTCTTCAGAATCTGAACCGTGAACCGCATTAGCATCAATAGACTCAGCATGATCGGCACGAATGGTACCCGCTTCTGCTTCTTTAGGGTTGGTTGCACCCATCAATTGACGATTCAATGTAACGGCATTTTTGCCTTCCAAAGCCATAGCCAAGATAGGGCCAGAACTCATGAACGAGCATAAATCTTTATAAAAGGGACGTTCTGCATGAACAGCATAAAAACGACCTGCTTCAGCTGCACTCAAGTGAGTCATATTGGTAGCAATAACGGTTAAGCCATTTTCTTCGAAACGGCGAATGATGTCACCAATCACGTTTTTTGCGACAGCGTCAGGTTTGATGATTGATAGTGTACGTTGAACGGCCATAATTTCCTCTGCTTTGTTTCTGCGGATTTATTTATTTTTTACTGAATTATTTAAGCATTCAGCCCATACGACGATGGGTGCGGCATCCTAGGATGCGTATTTGTGCGTGGCAAACTTAATCCAACACTTTGGAAACAATTCCACCACCCAAGAGTTCATCATCGACATAAAAGGCAGCGACTTGCCCCGGTGCTGTTGGCTTTTGAGGGGTATCAAAGGTGATATTCACAACCTTGTCGGACACTTGAATTTGACAAGTGGCTGGCTGCATTTGATAGCGCACTTTAGCTGTGATGATTTCATCCTCACTTTTATCGCGTAACCAAGTCACTTCAGAGACTTCCACTTTACGAATCAAGGCATCTTCAGGGTGTGCGACCACAACACGGGCAGTGACTCCATCCAAGGATACGACATGCCAAGGACCATCGGATAAACCCAAACCTTTGCGTTGCCCTAATGTATAATGAGCAATCCCTTCATGTCCGCCCAAACGATTGCCCTCACGATCGACAATATCTCCTGCACGAAAGCCAGATGTTGCTCCTTCGCGTTTAAGAAAGGCAATGCGATCACCCGTAGGAATAAAACAAATATCTTGGCTTTCATGTTTGAAAGCAGTCATTAAATCATAATGTTGAGCTAAAATACGTGTGCCATCTTTTTGTAAATGTCCGACAGGAAATAAAATACGAGCGACTTGCTCACGCCCTGTTGTCGCAAGAAAATAACTTTGATCTTTTTTATTATCATTGCCTTTGTAAATATGTACGCCACTTGCATCGTCACGTCGTTGAACATAATGACCCGTCGCAACATATTCAGCTTCGAGCTGGTCGGTGGCATCTAACAGGCTGCCAAATTTCACAAAACGATTGCATCGTTCACACGGGTTGGGAGTCCGCCCTGTTTCATAATCTTCAATAAACGGTTCAATCACATCGCGGCGGAAGTTGTCACGCATATCCATATTGTAAAAAGGAATGCCGATTTGATCGCATACTCGGCGTGCATCATAAGCATCATCCAGAGAGCAACATGAGCCTTTCCCTGCGACATCTTCACGGCGGTATTCCCAAACATTGAGAAAAACACCGATGACATCCGCGCCTGCTTCTTTAAGTAATGCCGCCATGACTGAGGAATCAACACCACCACTCATCGCAGCAATGATACGCACACCCTTAAGATGAGATAAATCAGGTTTTAATGATTCGATATATTCTTTAGAAAAATTAGACATGCGGCGAAGTGTGTCAGGAAAAATCGTATATGCCTTCTAATTTATTGATGTTACGCATACCGTCATTCCCATGGTCTTTTCATCGGAAATATAGAAGAATATTCATATCACTCTGAAAGTATGGCTTTAGCCGCACCGAATGAAGTATCAGGGTGTGGCTAAAGCCGCACTTCCAAAAGGTGTTCAATGATCGACCAAGCTAGAATGACATTTTTTTCAGTAAAGTGCGTAACATCAGTAATTTATTGACGCGTAAACACCATCTGTTGTGATGTGGAGAGTTGTTCATTCCATTCATAGCCTTGAAGGTTAAAGGCTTGAAGCTCATCAGGTGTTTGTAATTGATGTTGAATGATGAAACGGCTCATCAAGCCTCGCGCACGTTTGGCGTGAATACCAATGATTTTATAGTGACCATTTTTCCATTCTTTAAAGGTCGGTGTAATGATGCGAGCTTGTAAGGTTTTGGGGTGGACGGCTTTGAAATATTCTTGGGAAGCAAGGTTAATTAACAAATTATCACCTTGTTGCAGCAATGCTTTTTGGATGGATGCTGAAATCATATCCCCCCAAAATGTGTACAAATCCTTGCCGCGTGAATTTGCCAAGCGTGTTCCCATTTCAAGTCTATAAGCTTGCATCCAATCCCAAGGGCGAAGAAGTCCGTAAAGCCCTGATAAGATACGCAAGTGTTGTTGTGCAAAGGCAATATCCTTCGTTGATAACGATGCCACATCTAAACTTTTGTAAACATCACCTTGGAATGCCCATAAGGCTTGTTTGGCATTGCTTGCATCAAAAGGTGTATGCCAATTTTGGAAGCGTTGGTGGTTTAAATCAGCCAGCGACATGGATAATTTCATCAATTCAGCGATGTCAAAAGCATCTTTATCATGTAGGACATCGATTAAAGCTTGGCTATGCTCTAAAAGTTCGGGTTCTTGGGCTGGAACATTGGAATCAAACGGTGTCATATCCAATTTTTTCGCAGGTGAAATGAGAATAAGCATGATTTACGCGCTTTTTTGTTGGCGACGCTGAAGTTTCTTTTCGAGCTTCTTACTGCTAACCCAGTGTCGTAAAATCATCAGCCGTTTACCACCCCGTTTATCTTCACATTCAGGGCAAGTAAGGTAGCTAAGGAAAAGCTCTTTGGGCAACAAACCTTCATCCAATAGTTCAGATTGCATAGCACGAACTTCTTGCCGCATATTGGTAACATCACCATGAAAAAGACGGACACGCAGATGAAAAGGTGTCGGAAGAATACGAATATGATGGGCAGGTGAATGGCTTTCTTGCAGTGGGCAAAGAAGTTGACCACGAAATGCGCCTGTACGTGTTAAATTAAAGCCTGGCCATGCTTCGTGTAATTCTAAATCTTCAATATTCGTTTTTTGTTTGAATAAATAGTTTTCATAACCAACTGGCATGTGCATAAACATGGGAATACCAAGATCATGAACCAATTGACCACCCAAATCAATATCGCCACTACGCCAATCTGGATAGGAAGAAGGACAGCCGCAAGGTAAACGTTCACTCATGATTTTTTCTTGTACAGCCCTTTTATGGACAGTAAAACATTGGCGAGATAGACCCAAAAACCAATGGCAAGACCTGTGGCGGCAATGGAAATAACAGGTCCATAAAAACGATGAATAGCAGGAATATCTTCAGGGTGAGTTAACCAAAGTCTGCCTTCCCAAATACCAAAAATCATCAGCGATACATAAAAACATGAGACCCCAATAGCCGTCCACCAAAAAGAATGTTCCGCCATACGTTTGGAATATAAAGGGCGACCCGTAATTTTAGGTAATAAATAATAAGTCACTGCCATGCCAAGGATGGTAACGCCGCCGACAAGATTGATATGGGCATGAGCAAGCGGATCAATCATATGCCCCGGTCCACCATAGGGGCTACCAATGGAGTCCAGCCAAGCACGAATGCTGGGAATCACTTGTAGCAAGCCGTGGACAGTGCCAACAAAAAAGGAAATCACAGATGTAATTAAAAATTTAGCGAGATAACGGTTTTCATCAATTGAATCGGATGTGGGAGGTGTTAAAGACATGCGCGAAGCGTATCGTTAATGGCATCAAAAAAGAAGATGTGTCCTGCTGTTTTCCAATCTGAGTGCATATTAATCTCACAGCCAAGTCGCATTGGCATGAATAATCAGCTAAAATTATGAAGTGGAGAAAGAACGGATACTCGTTATGCTTGCCGCATTCCAAATACGAGGTATTCGAACATGGATATTGATGTTCAAAAGGTCGCAATGCTAGCTCGCATTCGTTTGACCGATGAAGAAGCTACAGAACTTAGTCCCCAACTTTCAAGCATTCTTGCGTATGTCGATCAGTTAGCCGCTGTCGATACAGAAGGTGTGACACCAACTGCACATCCGCATGATGCGAGTATGCCTTTGCGTGCCAATGTGGTGACCAATGGCAACCGTCGTGATGCTTTACAAGCGGTCGCTCCTAAACTTGAATCGGGACTGTATGTTGTTCCCAAGGTGATTGAATAATGCCCTTTTCTTCCTTATCAGAAATTAAAACACGTTTAGATAACGGTGAAACGACCGCTGTTGAAGTTGCACAGCTTTATTTGGATCGTATCGCAGCGCATAACGAGCAATTGAATGCTTTTGTGCATTTGGATGCGGAACATGTGCTTGGTCAGGCTCAAGCATCGGATGCTCATCGTGCTAAAGAAGGTGCGCGTGCGTTGGAAGGTTTGCCGATTGCGGTCAAAGATATTTTTTGTACGCAAGATGGACCAACGCAATGTTGCTCCAATATTTTGAAAGATTTTCATGCACCTTACGATGCGCATGTGATTACCAAACTCAAAGAAGCTGGCGCGGTTTTGGTCGGCAAAACCAATATGGATGAGTTCGCAATGGGTTCATCGACTGAAACATCAGCCTTTGGTGTGTGTCGTAATCCTTGGGATATGGATCGCATTCCCGGTGGTTCTTCAGGGGGTTCGGCTTCGGCAGTTGCGGCGGCGTTAACACCTGCTGCTTTAGGTACAGATACTGGCGGCTCAATTCGTCAACCTGCATCACTCACGGGAATTACTGGCATGAAACCGACGTATGGTCGTGTATCACGCCGTGGTATTATTGCGTTTGCATCCTCTTTGGATCAAGCCGGCCCAATGACGCGTACCGTCAAAGATGCCGCCATGATTACCGCTGCTATTGAAGGTCATGATGCCTTGGATTCGACCACGGTTGCAGATGCGCCTCAATTGGATTGGTTAAAAGCCTGTGAACAACGTGATATGAAAGGCATGAAAATTGGTGTACCAAAAGAATATTTTGTGGAAGGCATGGATGCAGAGGTTCGTGCTTCTGTGGAAGAAGCCTTGAAACAATGTGAAGCTTTGGGTGCTGAATTGGTCGATATTTCTTTACCCCATACCCATCTTGCTGTGGCTGCTTATTATGTCATTGCGCCATCCGAAGCGTCTGCCAATTTATCGCGTTATGACAGTGTTCGATTTGGTCATCGTTGTGACAATCCTGAAGATTTATTGGATATGTACACACGCAGCCGTGATGAAGGTTTTGGCTCAGAAGTAAAACGTCGTATTTTAACAGGTACTTTTGCGCTTTCATCTGGTTATTACGATGCTTATTATTTAAAAGCACAACAAGTCCGTACCTTGATTCAACAAGATTTCACCCAAGCGTTTGAAAAAGTCGATGTGATTGCTACACCCACAAGTCCCATCACTGCCTTTAAAATTGGTGAAAAAACAGATGATCCATTGACCATGTATTTATCAGATATTGATACCATCGCAGTCAATTTGGCTGGTTTACCGGGATTGTCTCAACCGTGTGGTTTTGCACAAAATTTACCTGTTGGTTTACAATGGATTGCGCCCGCTTGGCGTGAAGATGTCTTGTTAGGTGCGGCATCAGCTTATGAAGCGGCAACAGATTGGCACAAACACGTGCCTGCGGCATTTGGAGGTGAAGTATGACCTGGGAAGTTGTGATTGGACTGGAAGTCCATTGCCAAATCAATACCAAGACCAAAGCTTTTTGTGGTTGTGCAACCACTTTTGGCTCTGAACCCAATACCCAAACATGTCCTGTTTGCTTGGGCATGCCGGGACAGCTGCCTGTTTTAAACACTTTAGCTGTGGATAAAACTATTTTAACTGGTTTGGCGATTTCTGCTGACATCAATCTTGAATCTAAGTTTGATCGTAAAAACTATTTTTATCCTGATTTACCCAAAGGTTATCAAATTACTCAATTTACTGTGCCATTGGTAGAACACGGGCATATTGATATTGTCACCAAAAGTAGTGGCGCAAAACGCATTGGTGTAACACGCATTCACATGGAAGAAGACGCAGGAAAATCCATGCATGAAGGTTTGGATGCGGTATCTCATATTGATTTGAATCGTTCGGGTATTCCTTTGATGGAAATTGTTTCTGAACCTGATATGCGCTCTTCCGATGAAGCGATTGCTTATTTAAAAAATCTACATCAAGTCATTCGGTTTTTGGGTGTATCGAATGCAGATATGGACAAAGGGCAGTTCCGTTGCGATGCGAATATATCAGTACGTCGCCCCGGTGAACCGTTTGGTACACGGACTGAAATGAAAAACATGAATTCATTTCGTTTTATCAAACAAGCGATTGAATATGAAATTGTTCGCCAAATTGAAGTGATTGAAGATGACGGAAAAGTGATTCAAGAATCGCGTTTATGGGATTCAGTGAAAAATGAATCACGTTCGATGCGTACCAAAGAAGAAGCCAATGATTACCGTTATTTTCCTGAACCTGATTTACCGCCTTTGCGTGTATCTCAGCTTGAAGTGGATACGATTAAAGCAAGTATGCCTGAATTACCGCATCAATTACGGGCGCGTTTTGAAACTGCATTTGGTCTCTCTGCGTATGATGCGGATGTGTTGACTCAAACCCGTGAATTATCGGATTGGTATGAGACTTTGGTCGCAGGACATCCTGCTGACCCCAAACAATGTGCGAACTGGATGGCGAATGAGTTATTGGGTCGCTTGAAAGAAATGAATAAAGACCTTGCGCATTGTCCGATTTCTGCACAAGCCTTTGCACTGTTATTGGATCGTATCGCGGACAGTACTATTTCAGGAAAAATCGCTAAAGATGTCTTGGATGCCATGATGGAAACAGGTGTGTCGGCCGATGACTTTATTGAAGCCAATGGCTTGAAACAAGTCAGTGATTCAGGTGCTATTGATGCCATGATTCAAACGATTATGGATGCGAACCCGAAGCCATTGGAAACGTATCGTGGTGGTAAAGAAAAGTTATTTGGTTTCTTTGTCGGTCAAGTGATGAAAGCATCGAAGGGGCAAGCTAACCCTGCGATGGTGAATCAACGTTTGAAAGAAATGTTAAAAGCTTAGTAAAGATTGTTGAAATAACACGCCATATTGAATAGTCGTTCGTATGGCGTGTTTTTTTCTATCCACTCTCATTCTGACTGCGGTTGACTTAAAGCGACTACCGCTGCTGGAATAATTAAAATATTCAACATGGGAACCAGCATCAACACCATCGCTAATCCGCCAAAACTTAACCAAAAAAGAGGTTGTTCTTTGAGTTGAGCTTTGCGTTGTTCGAAATTCCAATTTTGACGTGTGGCAGTGGTATCCATGAGTTCAAAACATAAAAAATGAATACTCGCATACGTCCAAATGATGATGGCTAAAATAGGGCCAAGAATAGGGATAAAGCTAAGCACAAAAGCAAGTATACCCCATATCACAAGAATTGAGATAGGGCGAAGCGAATGGATCAAGGCTGTGCTGCATTGTTGCCACCACGGCGCTGCATTTTCAGATCGTTCAATGCCATAAAGATGTTCGGTGCGTACGGCAAGCGTGTCCAACCAAGGTGCGACAGCGGCGGAAGCTAAAGCTGTAAAGCCAATGATCCCCGTTAAACCTGCCAATGTGATGGATATAGCCCATATCAACCATGATAGAATAATCCAATACCAAGCATCGCCTTCAGGTAACCAAGCTTGCATCATCATATCAAATAAGAAAAACACAGCAAACAATAATGCAATCATTAACACTGCAAGAAAAGCGATTATTTTCCATAAAACAGCGCGTAATGACGCTTTAGAAAGTAACAGGTAGATGCCTGATAAAAGTTTAAATGAGCCTTGAAACATAGTGTGTTCCTCAATGAAAATTGACCGCTTCTATGGTTATGGCGTGAAATGGCAAGATTAAAGAAAATAAAGATTGCTTGATATTCACGCTTGGATTTAGGAAATATTTTTATAGTGTGCTGCTCACACAACCTCTGTATATCTTTGAAAGAGGGAAAACGAGGTTTAACGATGAAAAAAACATTTTTAACATTGACGATGAGTGCCTTATTGGCAGCACCATTCGCCGTGAATGCATTTGAACATAAAGAGGATGTTGCAAAGCATCAAGCAGTAGCAGGTTCAGTGATTACAGAGCAACGCGCAGCACTTGCAAAAAACACAGAGGGCAAGGGTTTTGGTCCTCAAGCACCACGAGATATTGATGCCGTTAAAGGTAACAATAGACGTGCTTCTAATGTAGCACCAGCTTCTAAAAAAATGAACCTTTGTAATATTCACTTCCATAGAAATGCGGAACATAAATCTAAAGATTTTTCTACTTATGCAGGCAATGGTAAAGGCTACGAAAATGGCTATAAATATTCAGGAAAATTAAGTCATCAAGAGCTTAAACCACTCAAACATGAAGTATGTTCTAAGCATCATGGTCATGATGCTTTGCAATCGGGTGATACCATTGAAGTTCACTATGTGTACACCACAGCTCAAGTCAAACCTGGTCCAGGCTTAGAGTCTTGCTTCAATAAGGGTGTCATCAACAACCCTCAACTTCGTGTTGAAACACAAGTTTATGTGATTGTGAATGATAAACACGCGTTGGATTTTAAAGATTTAACGCAAGTTGATAAAAATAAATCTGGATTATATCAGGCAGTAGGCATTCCGAATAACACAGGTAAGGCTGTTCAATATGAAGGCTCTACAACGGGTCCTAGTTATCATAAAATAGGTTCGCCTTACCATGTCTCTTGGAGTGTGCGCCCTCAGGTTGCAAAGGTAAATATCAAAACTGTTGGAAAATGGTGTGAAGGGAATATCTTCGATGAAAATCATGGTCATGGTGTAAGAAACTTGATTAAAAACCCTGATTTATTGTCACATATCAATTAATCGAAGTAAGTTTGAAGATTGCTAGAAAAGCCGCCTCATTGAGGCGGCTTTTTTTGTTTAGACGTGGTATTTTACAGATTCTTCACGCACAGCTTTGAAGAACTCAATCGCATGTTCAGGCGGTACATCGGGTGTAATACCGTGACCCAGATTAAATACATGACCATTGCCATGACCAAACTTCGCCAAAATATCTTTCACTTCAGCACGGATACGTTCTGGCTTCGCATATAACATGGTTGGATCCATATTGCCTTGCAGAGCAACACGATCGCCAATACGTCGTTTGGCTTCATCAATATCAATCGTCCAATCCAAACCAACCACATCACAACCTGTGTCAGCAATCGCTTCCAGCCAACCCATGCCACCCTTGGAATACAAAATAACAGGCACTTTGCGACCATCATGTTCACGTGTTAGTTGTTGCACAATCCGTTGCATGTATTGCAATGAAAATTCATTGTAACAGCTGGTATTAAGAATGCCGCCCCATGTATCAAAGATTTGTACCGCTTGCGCACCATTGGCAATTTGACCATTCAAATAAGCAGCCACGGAATCTGCCAATTTTTCAAGCAAGAGATGCATGGTTTCTGGTTCATTAAACATCATGGCTTTGACTTTAGAAAAATTCTTTGAACCGCCACCTTCAACCATATACGTTGCCAATGTCCAAGGTGAACCTGCAAAACCAATCAAGGGAACACGGCCGTTCAAATCACGGCGAATCATGCTTACGGCATCCATGACATAACCAAGCTCTTGACTCGGATCATCCAATACAGGTAATTTTTCAACATCAGCACGGCAAGTAATAGGGTTAGGAAATTTTGGACCTTCACCTGCACCAAAAGTCAATTCCATCCCCATAGCTTCTGGCACAACCAAAATATCTGAGAATAAAATCGCAGCATCTGTTTTTATAATATCAACAGGCTGCAAAGATACTTCACTGCATAATTCAGGGGTGCGGCAAAGATTCAAAAAACCACCAGCTTTGGCACGTGTTGCACGATATTCAGCTAAATAACGACCCGATTGACGCATCATCCAAACAGGTGTGCGCTCGACATCTTGGCGCAAACATGCGCGTAAAAATAAATCATTCTGCAATTCAGTCATCTCAAATCCTTTTTAATTATCATTAAACTACAAAGGCACAAAACAGTCTTATAAAAATTTTGTGTCTCTGTGGTGTATTATTTAATCCCAAATATAACCTTCGGTTGGTGATGATGCTGATGCAAAGGCACGTTTTTGCATGCGTCCAGCCAAATAAGCTTGGCGACCTGCACGAATCGCATCACGCATGGCTTTTGCCATCAAACATTCATGTTTAGCTTCAGCAATGGCGGTGTTAATCAAGGCTGCATCCGCACCCAACTCCATCGCTTTAGCAGCATCCGAAGCTGTACCAATACCCGCATCGACAACAATCGGCACATGGGCCCGTTGTTTAATCACACGAATATTAAAGGGATTCGCCAAACCACGCCCTGAACCAATAGGGTTGCCCAATGGCATGACAGCCACACAACCGATTTCTTCTAACGTTCGTGCAACAATAGGGTCATCATTGGTATAAACCATGACTTGAAAACCATCTTTGACCAATGTTTCTGCCGCTTTAATGGTTTCAACAACATTGGGATAAAGTGTTTCTGTATCACCCAATACTTCCAATTTTACTAAATCCCAACCACCTGCTTCACGCGCCAAGCGTAAGGTTCGCACCGCATCATCAGCATTAAAACAGCCCGCAGTATTGGGTAAAATGGTATATTCTTTGGGATTAATGTAATCGAGCAGATTTTCCTTACCCATATCGGTGATATTTACACGTCGAACAGCAACTGTAATCATCTCAGCTTCGGATGCTTCGGTGGCATCCTTAGTTGCTTGAAAGCTTTTGTATTTCCCAGAACCGACAATCAAGCGAGATTTAAATTCGTATGTTCCGACTTTGAAGACATCATCTGTCATCGTCATCCTCCACCTATCATATGCACCAATTCGATGCGGTCATTTTCACACAAGCGTGTGTCGTTATATTGACTTTTAGGAACGACTTCAAGGTTGCGTTCCATCGCAATCATACGTTCTTCCAAGCCCAGTTCGATGACAAGTTCACCAAGTGTGCTTGCGCATGTTGCAGTTGTTTCGCCATTTAATAAAATTTGCATAAAACCATGCCTTTTTTGAATCATTTTAAGTCATAAGAGCTGTTTATTGTATAAAAAAGCTCAAAACAAGACTTTTTTCATTTGACCCTATTTATCTCGAACTTAGTGTGAGGCGCACGCTATCATCAAGCGTGGTTTCTCCCAAGTAGGGAAAACATACATGGAGAATGCATGCCGCAGCGAAAGATACTTGTGTTACATGGTCCAAATTTGAATCTTTTAGGGATGCGTGAACCTGAAACATATGGTTCCGAATCACTGGCTGATATCAATCAATCATTGCAAGCTTTAGGCATTACATTGGGTGTCGATGTGCAATGTTTTCAAAGCAATCATGAAGGTGTTTTGGTGGATGCGATTCATCAAGCACATTTGGATGCAGTGGATGGTATTTTGATCAATCCTGCCGCTTACACGCATACCAGTATTGCGTTGCGTGATGCGTTATTGGGCGTGCAGATTCCGTTTATTGAAGTGCATTTATCGAATGTTCATGCACGTGAAGCATTTCGTCATACATCAAGACTTTCAGACATTGCATTGGGTGTGATTGCTGGTTTTGGTGCCAGCTCTTATCACTTGGCATTGCGTGGTCTTGTACAACAAATGAATACCACAAGGAGTATAACTTGAACCTTACTGAAATCCGTAAATTAATTAAAATGGTCGAAGAGTCAGATATTTCTGAAATTGAAATTTCTGAAGGCGAAACATCTGTTCGCATCTCACGTCAAAATAATATGACTGCAACAGCAGTACTCGCACCGGCACCCGTAGCAGCTCCAGTAGCCATGATACCTGCCGCAGTGGAAGCCGTTAGCAATACGGAACCTGATGATGCTGATGTTGTGAAATCGCCAATGGTTGGAACGTTTTATAGTTCTTCAAGTCCTGATGCTGATGCCTTTGTAGTGGTAGGACAATCCGTGAAAAAAGGTGAAACCCTTTGTATCATTGAAGCGATGAAGCTGATGAATGAGATTGAAGCAGAATACAACGGTGTTGTGGAAAAGATTTTGGTTGATAATGCAACACCGCTTGAGTTTGGACAAGCGATGTTTGTTGTTAAACCAGCTTAAGGGATTAGCTATGTTTCATAAAATTCTTATTGCCAATCGTGGTGAAATTGCTGTTCGTGTTATTCGTGCGTGTAAGGAGTTGGGCATTGCTACGGTAGCGGTTTATTCAGAAGCCGATAAAGAAGCCATGCATACTCGCCTTGCCGATGAATCGATTTGTATTGGCCCTGCCGCAGGAGCCCAATCTTATCTACATATTCCTGCCATTATGGCAGCAGCAGAAATTACAGATGCTCAAGCGATACACCCCGGTTATGGTTTTTTGGCTGAAAATGCTGAATTTGCTGAAATTGTCATTGCTTCAGGATTGACTTGGATTGGTCCCACACCTGAATCAATGCGTATTATGGGTGACAAGGTCAAAGCCAAACAACGCATGCTTGAAGCGAATGTACCTTTGGTTCCTGGATCTTCAGGCGCGGTGCGTTCAGTGGAAGAAGCACACGAGGTTGCTGAAGAAACAGGGTTTCCTCTGATTATCAAAGCGGCATCGGGTGGTGGTGGCCGTGGCATGAAAGTGGTTCACTCCGAAGTTTCCCTCTCGAACGCCTTTAATATTTGCCAAACTGAAGCCAAAACAATGTTTGGTGATGAGACGGTGTTTATTGAAAAATTTCTTCAAGTACCACGTCATATTGAAGTGCAAGTGTTGGGTGATAGTCATGGTAATCTTGTCCATTTATTTGAACGTGAATGCTCCATTCAACGCAATAATCAGAAAGTGCTTGAAGAAGCGCCTAGCCCTTCGATTAGTGAAAAAACACGCAAGGCTATTTGCGCTGCGGGCGTGGATGCTGCCAAAGCTGTGGATTATGAAGGTGCAGGTACGATTGAGTTTTTACTTAACCCAGATCAATCCTTTTATTTCATGGAAATGAACACACGCATTCAAGTGGAGCATCCTGTGTCAGAAATGGTTACGGGTTTGGACCTCATCAAAACGCAAATCGCGGTGGCCTCCGGCGAATCTTTGCCGTTTAACCAACGGGCGGTGCAATGGCGCGGCCATGCGATAGAATGTCGCATTAACGCAGAGGACGCCGAACATG
>JAUZQM010000078.1 GCA_030950985.1 Mariprofundaceae bacterium
TTCATACGAAAATATTCACGATATGTCCGCGCCCTTCTTACCCTATAGATTGGCACTCGATACTTCGCCTCACATGAAAACTGATACTTCATCACTCGCCATGCATGCTTTTGCTCATTGATTATTCTGATTCGCTTATACTTGCACGCGCCTTTTTTTGAACGCTCGCCATGATCCATAAATGGGCGGTGCATCGTTATTCAAACCACGGAACTGTGGCAACTTTACTTAAACCAAACTGATCAAACTCCCCCGCCACCGGATTATCGAGAAGCTCACCAAGCTGAATATATCGCCGATGCTTATGCCCATTAGAACCACTTTCCAATTCCAAGTATGGATTATCAAGCCCCTTTGAAAACATCTTCGCTTTATATTGCTTCGCATCTTCAGGGGGAAGAGAGCCTCTTTTGATCAAACGCCGAGATTTGGATTCTGTCATATTACTTTGTATGCGTGAGACAGTACGGAATTTCGCTTGCGTAGGAATCGGGCTCACATCACCCACACCACAGTAACCAGCCAAACCACCCAACCAGTTCATTGCTTGCAACTCCGCCAACTTATCATCGCTTCCATGAATGCGAATAACATCGCCCAATTTGACATGATATTGAGGGAAACTGACCCCAATATCTGTTGCCTTCATTGTACATAGTGCCTTGTGCAGTTTGGTATAAACTTTGTTGAGCAAAACATTCTCTCGCATTTCTTCATCAGGTTTAAGCTGAACATCAATATAATGCTTCATCGGCAAACCTCCCGCGTGCTAATATTGCTTACATAAGCCAAGCCCTTTTTACCTAAGTAAAAACTGGATACACCTGCACATTCAATCATGTTTTTTACTTCTTTTGCTTTACTTCGATCTATATCAATATTGATTTCCAGGGTGCCACTGGCTTTGGTCATTAAATGCTTGATTTTACCCACACCTTTAATAAATTCTTCATGGATATAAGGGTTTCCCCATATTTTTTTCTTATCGCCTGTTGTAAAACGCACCATGAAATCTTTTTTAGTAAAACCTCGTTTGGAAATACCGCTAATGCCACCAGCTTTAGTTTTTGCTGAACTCATATCAAAGTCAGATGAAAGTCTATCCAACTGCAAATAAAGAGCGGAACAATAAATCATTCGCCTCACAATCAACTCCTTACTCAAGTATTGATCATTGTCAGGAAACTTTTGATCTGGGAAAAGCCCGACTAATATGTTCATTGCCTGACTTGCTTTACCTGTATTTTCCACAGGCTTTTCCTTAGCTAAGTCTTCTAGCCTTGAAGCAATATCAAGAGGATTTAGGGTGATTGTTGTTGATACTTTTTCATCAGCAATAATAAAATCACACAAAGCATCAAAACCCAAGGCAAGCACGCCCCAAAACTCAGGTGAATAATCAGATGAAAACATCGGGTCATTTGTTCTAATCATACCTGTATATGAGTTTTGATCTGTACTGCCTGTAATATTACGAATATACGTCATTTCACTATTTATAAATTTTGGCTCATCTTTATAATCAACCAGACATTCCTTATCTTTGAAAAAATAAGCTTCATCATTTCTAGCTTGATATAGTTTTCTTTGATCACCAATAAGTCGATTCAAAATGCCCATCACTGTATCCAATGTCACCTCACGTTGAATAAAATTCTCAGACTTTTTCAGAGCTGTCATCGAGCCTATAAACTTACGTCCCGTCTTGGGTAAAGCTTCATTATTATTACCATCTAAAAATGAATTTCGCCAAGAGGCTTCATATTCAATTGTAATTTTCATGGATCACGCCCTACTTCGCATAAAAATATGTGGCATATTCTGATTCTGGACTCTCGGAAATATCACTTCCATCACGTTTGATACGCATCATTTTATTGCTATCATTATAATCAACAGTGATTTCATCCACATATACATAAGACTTGGCCTGACGGATCGAAAGCTCTGAAATAAGTTCGAGTGTATATTCAATCAAAGCTTGAATAGCATCATTATTCAACAAGATACCGGTTTCACCTTCTTCAAAGATTGTACCACTACGAACATAGTTTTCATGGAATGTAGCAACAGGATTCAAATCAGCACTCAAGGATTGAATAAAGTCCTGTACAATCTGGGCAACTTCCTCACCCTGACCTTCTTTAATTTCCATCGCTTCACGATCAAACTTTTTATCCAAAGATATAAATTGAAGTTGCTCAATACTGATGGAGCCATAAGAAATATATTCTGTGTCACCAAAGGTTGTTTTTGAAAAAAATGATGAACTATCACGCTCCCCAGCTTGTCCAAACTGTTCAAAATTACCGTTCCCCAATTGGTCAACAAAATCTTCTAATAATAAAGGGCTTGTGCGTTTATTCTGGCTGGCTGGTACAACATAACCACGAATCAAGCCTGTGATCGAAGCTAAAACATTCTGTAAGTTACTCTTCTTCGCATAATGAATATCAAAAGCTTGTGATCTGAATAAATGATGGCGAATACAGTTTTGACTGATATATAAAGGAGTCGCTTTAAAATCAATGTCCGTGGCTTCTTTTTTGTATTTATAACCAGTCTCTTCTTTCACCTTCCCCGTCAAGTTTGTATAACCACGAAGCTTTGGAAGCGTATGATTATCAACAGTTTTACCACCATCTCCTGTTAAAGTTGTCGGCCCATTCCAGTTTACTACACCGTGTCCTAATGCCTTGATTTTAAAATCTACGCTTTTAATGCCTTCTATTTTTTTCATGTTTCTTCTCCTTTGTATTGTTCCAATTTATTCATTGGTATTGCACCAATAATTTGTTTCACCCCTATCGCATAATACACCGCACAAGAATGGGGTTCTGATCCCACCAGATTTAAATCATCGGGGGTGTAGCTTAAATAAATAGGAGATTCATGGCTTCTAGCTTCGTTTAGTGTAAAACTATCTTTATACGATTTAGCGCCTCCTTTAATATTGTGGTGTTTTTTCACCATAAAACTAAGTAAGTTTTGTTTACTATCGCCATAACCACATATCTGTTCTACCGAAGAGGTTAGGCTCGCCTGCCAGTCAGAATCTTCATACGCATAATCGTTGATAATATCGCATTGCCCCTGCTCGTTGATTTGGCAAACTGCCATTTGAACAAAACGATTATCGCCTCGCAATGAACTCTTCTTAATCTTCACTTTGCCATCACTGACTTTCTTTTTCTTCGGAAATGAAATTGGATCAATCACCTTATTATTGATCACCATGACACTTGTCTTCAATGCTGCGATTAAATCTTGCTCAATCGCCTCCCTGCTTTTTTCATCATCATAAAAGGATTCATAAAGCTGATAGATTTCTGCAAGCGTCAAAGGCTTATCTTCCACTTCTTTATTTAACAAAAATTCTCGCCAGGCTTTTGCACTCTGAAAACAGTTCATACTATTTAAAAAACGCGAACAACTACCCTTCTGCTTCCCTGTTTCTGCAATGCTTTCAGGTACAGCCGTGATATATACATTCACTTCATCATTTTCACCAAAACGATCAAGCCGCCCTAATCGCTGCAACCAGTTTTCCGCATGGGTAAATTCTGTAATCATTTTATCACAAGTGATATTAAGTGATGCCTGCACAATCGGCCCAGCCCGAAGCACATCATACTGTCTATTTCCATTTCGTTTGAAACTATCAAACACTTGATTGAAAATACTCTGTTTATCTATTTTTTTGAATTTAGAATGAATCAAAATCGCATTTTCACTATGTTGATTCTTGATAAAGCTTAGTTGAGCTGTGGTAGCTGTATTGCTGATAACAAATGTATTGGCAGGCTGTGATTGGTACAGAGGGTTGGTATCACCCTGTTTGGCTTCATCGAAATTGCTGAATTGAATCTTATATTGGCGTTGATTAAAACTGTCGATGCCAATAATATCTTCTTTTTCAATTCCTAAAAATTCTTCTACAAAGAAATAATTGGGTGTCGCTGAAACCAAGAGTGCATTGGCTTTTTCCTGTTGAAGCTTTTTACATTCCACCAATTCGGCAAACAGCAGGTTAAATGCTGGCATGTGAATATATTCATGATATTCATCAAACACAACATGAGCATTCATATATTGTACCAATCCCGTGACTCTTGAATGGGTGGTAATCGTGTTAATCAATTGATCAATCGTGGTTAAAATAATATCGCCTGAAAACTCTTCACCCTCTGGGGTCTCAGCTTCTTGTCCTGCTTGATAAATGGTTTTGAATTCACCTGTACAAAGTTCAATTTTTACATTGGGTAAATAATCAGAAGATGTTAAATCATTGACCAAACCTTGGCAGACTTGAATACGTGGACAAACCCAAATGATTTTTCTCGCATTGGTATTAGCAGCCCACTCCAAAGCAACTTTGGTTTTACCGCAGCCCGCAGGGCCATTAAGAACTTTTACAGCACTCTGATCTTCTTCCGACACTGATAAACTTAAAGCCGCTTTGGCTTGTTTCTTGTTTCTTTCACTATCAGGAAACCGCTGATTAAAACCATCCAAACAACCTTGTATTTCTCGTTTTAACCCTCGATCTTCTAATAGAGCCGTTTCAAATAACGTGTCGAGTGTTGCCTCTTCAATATGCTGATTCAATGTCTCATAGCTCAATGCAGAAACCAAACGATCCGCCGTAACCACAGCAGTTCGAGCAAGATTGTTTTTTGCATTCTCTTTGATGTTATCCAAGTAATCATCAATACCATCATTGCCCTGTGAATAGCGTTTATAATGAGGCAATTGAGTATCATCCAGTTCATAAAGTTTATCTTTATCTGGCCTATCCAGAAAGCCCTCAAGTAATAGTGTGCTCTCTGAAAAATATTCCTTTGAAACTGCATTCACCCCTGCAATAACCTGTGTAAACACATCTGCAAACATGGACAAATCAGAGTTACCAATATTTTTCTTTAGCTTTTTATAAACAACATCCAGCTTTCTAAACTCTTCTTTCCGAATGGGTTTGGCATGGTGCCAATACAAAACATGTTTGATTCTATCTTTATTTGGCCTGTTTATTCTTTTATCTTGGGCATTATCCAAAAGGTGATATAGCAATAATGAAATCTCATTATGCCTCGGGTGACTTTCAAATGAAAACTTCCCTATTTTATCAATATGCTGCCCTTCCTCATCCAAATCTTCTGACAGCACTTTCTTTGTTTTATCCAAAACCCAAGCTTGAAAAGCAGGATCAATTTTACCAACATCGTGTAAGCATCCCCCTACAAATACAGCTTTTGCTAATTTATCATCATCTACAAACTGCTGGATGATTCGATAAGCAACATACCCCACTGCAAACAAATGTTGATCCAGCGGCTGTTTCTTTGTGTTGGCATAATATTGTTTAATATTCACTTCAATCCCATCCATTTTCAGTATGTTTTCCTGGGTTGTATAATTCACCGGCACAATCCCTTGGGCGTTGAATTTACTCCTATTTCCCACAATCCACACCAATTCACTGCGACTTCGGCTGCGAATCCAATGGCAGGAAACCGCAGTGTTTTTTGAGGCGGTATTGCGCAGAAGGGTTTTTACGGCTTGCAAGCCTTCGTTGGTAATCACGGTTTGCCATGTGTTGCTGCCAATGCGGTTGGCAAAGGCATCAAGCACCCGGCGGGTTTTTGCTAACGACTTTTTCTCGCACTGGGAAACAAACGTCACCATCATGATCTTATCATCATAGAATTGCGCCTTCTTTGCTTAAGCGTTTCACCGTATCAAACATAAAATCCAGTGCTTTATGTTTGGTGAAGTTTTGCAGACACTGCTGGCGAAACTCCTGTTCGCTCGCTCCCTCTTTGGCGCAGATAAATGCCCAAGGCAGAATCAGTGTATCCTTGATCAGATCAGCGACATCAAACACCAGCGCCCCACGCCTTGTTTTGCCGTGAAAGACCGCGAAGCCATGCGGGATACCCAACACCCATAATGTGGTGGCAGCTAAACCATA
>JAUZQM010000079.1 GCA_030950985.1 Mariprofundaceae bacterium
GCTTGTCCACGCAAGCTGTTGTTCTAAAAACAGCTTAGCATCATGATTGTCACCCAATTGATCCACCCATTTTTCTTTCATAAAAAATGTTGAAATATCACCATCATAGGCTTGTAAAAAACGTGCAGGATCATCCAATACGTCTTGTAAATGTTCGGGTTTGATGCCTCGCATGACTGCCACATCTTGTTTATAAGCTTGCCACAAACGTGATAACCAAAGCTTATTGGATTCACGTGCCGCAGGGGACATCGAATTACGAATCAAAGGTTCAACTGCTGATTTAAATTCACCCACACGAAAAATATGCACGTCAACATCCATATTCTTCAAAGCGTCATCCATATAATTTCGATACACAGACAAGCCAGTCAACGCAATATTTCCCATGCTATGCAAGAAAATAGTATCCGCTGTGGCCGCCAAGTAATATTGCGATTGAGAATAATTGTATGCCGATGCCAATACAGGTTTACCACTTTGCTTAAAATCTTCAATCGCACGCCTTAAGCTTTGCAGTTTTGCCAACGATGTATCTCCCATCGCTTCCAAATCCAAACGTAAGCCAATGATATGATCATCATTTTTTGCCACTTGTAATGCATGAATCAAATCACCCAATACAGCTTGATGTGTATTAGGAAGCGAAAAAGATGAGGCATCTGGGCGCTTTAATACTTCTAACAATGCCCCTTCAGGGTTTAAAACCAACACTGCCTTACTAGGGACAACAGGTTCATTGCTATAATAACTTCCGACTAGCAAGACAAGTAATGATAAAAATACAAGATTCAATAATACACGACGTGTACCATCCAAAAATCTAAAAAAATTCATAAAAAGATGTTTCATATTATATGTTGTATTCCTATTTTTATTATTTTATTTTCAATGAAATTTTAATTCCAACATGCGTCCACCTGAGATATTCGCAATTTTTCTAAATTGCACTTTGGTACTGGAATCACTATTCCCCAAAGGTAAGGTAAAGACAGGTGCTTGAATCGCATGGTAATGCACAGTATCTGTAGAAGGTTCATCACCAATCAACATATAAGCACTGGGAATTTTTGCTGTGCCTAAGACATCAAATGTATGCCCAATGGTTTCTTTATTGCCTACAAAGGGAGCGTTTTGCATCAATTTATCAAACATTTCGCCCATCGTACCGCCATAACTTCCCATACGATTATCGGCATACCAAGTAATGGCACTCACATGTTTTCCAGAACGAATCGAAATCACACGCAAAATAGGAATAAGAAACATACTCATGCCATGCATTGAACCTGTACCATCAATAATCAAGTGCAAATCATGCCCTGGTAAATGACGTAAGCCTTTCACCATCATTTCAAAATCTTTGCGACCCTGACCTTTCCCTAAACCTGCGGATGCCAGCACTTTTTCCATTTGTTTTTTAGTATCAGAACCAACCAAACGATTCATTTCAGCTTGTAGTTCAATATTTCGAGCTTGTGACGATGCTAATGATTTTTCCAATTTGGCAATGGTTTCTTTCGATTTCTGTGATTCACCTGAACCATACAAATGAGAAATCATCAAAATCATTGCAAACAAGAAGATGAACGTTGCCAACATGAGCAACGCCATATCCGAAAAAACTTCGTAAACTGATTCAGTATTCGAGCCTCGACGGGTCCGCATTATTCTGAGTCAGCAGCATGATGTTTGCTTGATTGAAAGCCCATCGCTGCCAATAAACGTTGCCGAAAATTCGCCAATTTCTTTTGTAAGGTTAATTCATAACGTAACACTTTGGCATAATGACGATGGACGGCAATTTGTTTGAAAATTTCATCATCTTCTTCACTCATCTTCGTTGAGGCTTTTAACACTTGCATTTCTTCCGAAAAATCACGCATGGCCGCTTTGCTTTCATACAAGGCTTGATTCAAGGATTGCATACGATCTTCCATGCCTTCAATGACTTGATTTAACACCTGAAAATCACGTTGCGGTGACGAATGCAAATTGCTTGCAGCATACACCATGCAACAACGGGTCATTTTATCTTGCAAAGATTCAATCGAATTATCGGTAATATAGGCAAACATGCGCAACAACACACCACCCATAATCGAGCCAAGTAAGGTGGTGTAAAACGCCATGCCCATACCTTCCATCGCTTCACGAATCCCCAGCAGCATCGCTACCCCATCAGAACTAACATTTTCTAACGCGCCATTGAGTCCTGTTAAGGTCATGGTTAAACCCAACACCGTGCCAACCAGCCCTAAAGTAATCAACATACTACCCAACAAGCCAACAAAACGACTCGTGCGTATATGCGATGAAAATTCCACCGTGCTCAAGGTGTTTAAATCCACTTTTCCACCACTATGATCAATGTGTTGTAATGATTCAATCAAACGACTGGTAGCTCGATTGCGCTCCAATTTCACGCCTTGTAAACCGTGTTTCATCAAGCGGTACTCCAAGCGACTGGATGAAAACCATTCACGCGTCAGAAAAAAAACATGCATAAAACTAATCAATACACCGAAAGCAAACACGCCAAGCAAGACCCAAGTCACATGCAATCGATCTTGTTGGATAAATGTCAAAATACCTGATGAGTGATAGAGTTGAATAAACACCGTCACAGAAATAGCTGACCAAAGAATCCATAAAGCAAATGTTTTCAGTGAACTTTGATCCAATGCAGATTGATTCCGAGACATCGATGGCTTATGAACGCTCATAACTTACTCCAAAAGTGAATGATTTAAATCACTAGGCGCATCATATCCCATCATATTAAACAAGGTAGCCGACAAGTGCGATAGCCCCGGTCGAGTGGCAATATCATCACCATGCGTGGACTGGCGTAGTTGATAAGAACCATCATACGTCGGATCAAAAAGAATGCAGGGTACGGGATTGATTGAATGCTTGGTGCAAGCTTCTGTTTCATCCCCTTTAAAAATACTCATTTCTTCCACGTTACCATGATCTGCTGTGATTAAGGCATAACCACCTACTTTTTCCAGCGCATCAATAATACGTCCAACTGCTTGATCAACCGCTTCAACCGCTTGAATGGCAGGCTCTATCATCCCACAATGTCCGACCATATCGGCATTGGCAAAATTCATGAGACCAAAGCCGTAGTCACCAGAATCAATCAATTCAATCGCTTTATCAGCAATTTCCACAGATTTCATCTTAGGTGCATTGCTAAAGGAGATGCCTTTATCCGATGGAATCAAAATATAATCTTCCATACTGTCATCCAAAGGTTGGCGATAACCACCGTTAAAGAAAAATGTAACATGAGGATATTTTTGTGTTTCTGTCAGACGAAATTGTTTGATGCCCATTTCTAAAATACGTTTACCAAACGGTTGTTCAACCTTGGTCGGACCCATCAATTGAAGCGCGGGTAAGTTGCGATCTTCATCATAGACCATCATGCCTGCAAACAAGACATCAGGACGTTTCCCACGGTCAAACCCTGTAAAGTCATCCACTTCAAATGCTTCCGTGATTTCAATGGCACGATCACCTCGGAAATTCATCATCACGACTGCATCACCATCTTGAATATTGCCCACAGGTTGATGTTGATCATCTACAATCACAAATCCTGGTAAATCTTGGTCAATAATCTCGCAATCCGCCTGACGAAATGATTCAATTGCGGTTTGTGCCGAAGAGAATTGGTGTTCTGATTGACCATGCACCATCGCATCCCAACCCAACTTGACTTTTGACCAATCTTGATCCCGATCCATAATGATTGATTCACGTCCACCTGCTGTTGCCAAGGCATAATCGCCACCTTGCGCAATAATTTTAGCAAACACAGCTTCTATTTGTTGCACATAATCTTGCGCGCTTTGAATACCGACATCGCGTCCATCTAATAAAGCATGCAAACGCAAACGTTGAACACCCTGCTCAAATGCATATTCTGCTAAAGCAATAAAATGATCGATGTGTGAATGGATATTACCATCCGAAAGCAAGCCTAATAAATGTAAGGTACTGCCATTTTTGACTTTTTCTATGATTTCATTCAACACACTGGAGCGATAAAATGATCCATCTTGAATGGCGTTATTGATGCGTGTTGGACCTTGATCCAAAATGATGCCAGCACCCATCGTTAAATGTCCAACTTCTGATCCACCCATATCTTTATGAGTAGGTAGGCCCACATAAGTACCATGTGTCATCAGTTCAGTATGGGCATAATCACGCCACAAACGATCCAAAGTAGGTGTATTGGCTCGTGCTACAGCATCCTCACGACCACCTGTACCCAAACCCCAACCATCCATAACAATCAATAATGTTGGCTTACCTTTTACAAAATGTTTATGCATCTTATTTCTCCTATCAACGAAAAAAGCCCAGTCAATGACTGGGCTTTTAAAAAATCAACATTTTGCTGAATTACTTGCGTGAAGCATCTGCTGCATTTGAAAGTAATATTGGAGCAACTACACCCAACACAAAAAATAAAATTAACGGATAAATTAACGCTGTTAATTGCTGTTCCATAACCCAAGCCTCCCATGAAAGTGTGTTAAAACGTCACGCATGATAGCTAGCCGCAACAAAGCTTGCAAATACTCGTTCATTGATTCCTGCAACCATCACAGCTTATGTGCTACTTATGTGCTATTTACAAACCCGCTATAATTTTCCAAGCATCATGCTCATAGTGTAAAAATACTTGCTCTCGATGTGTTATATTACGCCAATCACCATCGGCATACACTTTTAAGCTATAACTTTGCTCGCATTCCGCATGTCCATCAGCAAGGATACGTATCTTACGATGATGCGTTTCCATTTGAATCGTATGAAATGATTGAAATAAGTGTTGCATTTCAGATACAACATCTTTTTTTGTTCGCCCTCGTGACATATAATCATCTGCAATCAGTTTGCCATAAAGTTGAATGTTTTTATCTTGCATGGCTTGGCTTCGCTGTTCCATGACATGTTGAACGGCATCTTTAGGGCTAGGTGTACAAGCAAGCAATACACTGATGCAGAGAATGTATAGACTAAAGCGAAGCAGCTTTCTCACTCCAAACACTTTGTGGATAGTTATGCTTTAGGACAGCGATGATTTCTTGGGCGTTTTGTTTTAACTTCAAGTGCATGTAAGAAGCCGATAAATAATACAATGCTTCTTCAATCACAGGGCTGGTTTGATATTTATTCATCACCACTTTAAAACGATTTGTAGATGCGACATAGCGTTCATGGTCATAATAAAATTTTCCAACATAAAGTTCATGTTTTGCCTTTTTATTATACATTTTCTGTAAAGATTGGCGTGATTCTGATACGTATTTTGAATCAGGGTATTTTTTCAATAATTGGTGAATTTCATCAATGGCATGTTGTGTGGCTGTTTGATCACGCTCTGATGCGCCTGACTCATGAATGTAACTTTGCGCTAAAATATATTGCACATAAGCAAGATTGGGGTGACGAGGATGTTGTTTCAAAAAGCGAACCGCCAAGGTTTCACTTAAAATATATTCTTCATCTTTGTATGCTGCATATATCCGTAACATACTAGCTTTGATTGCATATTCACTGTATGCGTGTTTTCCTGAAAACTTCTCCAGAAATATTGTAGCACGAGCATAATTATTGCTATCAATCAGCCCTTGAGCATATTGATAATCCTCTTTGACTGAATTGGATGCTAAATCATGTGTCTTAGCACATGCAGATAACAAACCCATGATCATGATACATAAAGAAAAATATTTCATGCGCGGCATCATAAACATTCATGAGGCGCTGTCCAAGACAGCTGACAGTATATTCAGGGTAATCGCATTAAAAATAGTTACTTTTACATGAGTATATTTTCCAATGAATCATTTTCCCAGCGAACTTTAAGTCTTCGATTTATAATCCCGATTATGACTGATATATCGGCTTTAATTGGATTCAATACCCCACAATATAATCAATCTACGAGGGGTCAGGTGCATCCAAAATACTAATAAAATGAGGCGCTATATTAGCGTTATTACAGAGTATGCTTTAAAATCATAAAACTTGAAATTACGATCATAGATAAAAGAGAGCTTCTGATTGTCTGGTTGATGCCAGCGCTTGGAATGGCTAAAATCCAGCGTCTTTGAGATAAAAGGAGAGTTTGATGTCATCTATTCAAATGCGTGGTACAACGATTTGCGCAGTTCGACGAGAAAATGAAGTCACCATTGCAGGTGATGGGCAAGTCACTTTGGGCGACACCGTGATGAAACATGGTGCGAAAAAAGTACGAAAAATCCGCAATGGCGATATTTTAATTGGCTTTGCAGGTTCGACAGCAGATGCCATGAGTCTTTTTGAAATGTTTGAAGCTAAATTGGATGAACACGCAGGCAATTTGACGCGTGCTGCGGTGGCACTTGCCAAAGAGTGGCGCACGGATAAATATCTAAAGAAACTTGAAGCGATGATGATTGTTGCCGATGTCACACGCACCTTAATTATTTCAGGAAATGGCGATGTATTGGAGCCAGATGAAGGCGTTACGGCGATTGGTTCAGGTGGTAATTATGCCAAATCAGCAGCGACTGCCTTGTTAAGACATACGGATTTTAGTCCACGTCAAGTGGCGGAATATGCCATGCAAATAGCCGCAGAAACCTGCATTTATACCAATACATCCTTTACCATTGAATCCTTGGAGGCTTCATCATGAATAAAGTTTTGACCCCTCGTGAAACTGTTGCTGAACTCAATCGTTATATTATTGGGCAAGATGATGCCAAACGCGCTGTCGCTGTCGCCTTGCGCAATCGTTGGAGAAGACAGCAAGTGGATTCACCGATGCGTGAAGAAATTACGCCTAAGAATATTCTAATGATTGGCCCCACGGGTGTCGGAAAAACAGAAATTGCACGACGTTTAGCACAACTTGTCAACGCTCCCTTTGTGAAAGTGGAAGCCACCAAATATACAGAAGTGGGTTATGTTGGACGTGATGTAGAATCCATTATTCGTGATTTATTGGATACATCCATCAAAATAGTGCGTGAAGAACACTTGGTTCGGGTTGAGAAAGAAGCAGAACGTGCAGCCGAAGAAAGTTTATTGGATATTTTAATTCCACATACGGTTGAACCTAGCGCACCTGTGGATGCTGAACGTCAATCTGGACAACGTAGTTCACGCGAAAAAATGCGTCATAAACTTCGTTTGGGTGAGTTAGATCAACGTCAGGTTGAAATTGATGTGCATGAGAGTTCGCCCGTTTCTTCAATGCAAGTTTTCCCCCAACAAGATGGCGGAGAAATGGACAATAATTTACAGGATATGTTGGGCAACTTGATGGGTGGTAAGAGCAAGAAAAAACGGATGACTGTGGATGAAGCCCGTAAAGTCTTGCAACAACAAGAAGCCGATGAATTGTTGGATATGGATCGTGTCAAAGAAGATGCGATTGAACGGGCTGAAAATTCGGGTATCGTTTTTATCGATGAAATGGATAAAATTACCCACCGTGAAGGCAAGGATGGCAATGTATCGCGTGAGGGTGTGCAACGCGATTTATTGCCTTTGGTGGAAGGAACAACCATCCATACCCGTCAAGGAACCGTGAAAACCGATCATATTTTATTCATTGCTTCGGGCGCATTTCACTTGTCCAAACCGTCGGATTTGATTCCTGAATTACAAGGTCGTTTCCCGATTCGTGTTCATTTGAATGCACTGACCGAAAGTGATTTTCGACGTATTTTGGTTGAGCCAGAAGCGGCATTAAGTAAACAATATATCCGCTTGTTGGATACAGAAGATATTGAAGTGATCTTTGATGATGACGGTATTGCTGAAATCGCGCGTATTGCGGTACAAGTGAATGAAAAAACCGAAAATATCGGCGCACGCCGCTTGCATACCTTGTTAGAACATGTGTTGGAAGATATTAGCTTCAATGCGTCTGAATGTGCTGGTTTGAGTTTGCATGTCGATGCAAATTATGTGCAGCAGCAATTGGGTGAAATAGCTGAAAGCGAAGATTTATCACGTTATATTTTGTAGGGTAAAGAGCCGTTATTTCTGAGTAACTGATGTTACGCGGTCATTTCATACTTAAGAAGTGTGTCTTTAGCCACGCCCTGATACTTCATTCGGCGCGGCTAAAGACGCACTTCCAAAAGAATGAACGCACAGCAACGTTCATCCCCAAAATTCGATTAAAAAATCACGGGATGATGGTATGTGTAACATCAGTCACTTAAAAAAACTTCACCTGCCGTAATGCGTTGAATATCGCCGTGAACATCCAATAAAAGTGCGCCATCGTGGTCTAAATCCGTGGCAATGCCTGTGATATAAGCCTTACCATTGAACACACGAACCTTTTGTTGCGATGCAATATGTGCTTGCCACCACGCTTTGCGAATGGGTGCAAAACCTTGTTGAAGATAGGTTTCATACCATTGATCGAGGGATTGTAAAATACGCATAGCACATGAGCTAGGAGATACAGTCGAAATAGCATGCGATTGTAAATCAGTGGCTTGTTGTTGAATGTCATCAGGCCACCCTTCGAGGGGCTTTTTGATGTTCACGCCGATACCAATAACAATACCATCAACATGTTTCGATTTTGTTCGCATTTCCGTTAAAATACCTGCGATTTTTGCCCCATGAATGAGTAAATCATTGGGCCATTTCAGACGAATATCAGGGACATTAGGAATCAAAGCTTGATGTATGGCGACCGCCGTCACTAAAGAAAGTTGGGGCGCATGTTCAACTGCTATATCAGGACGTAAGATGATACTCATCGCCAAACTATCTTGCATGCTATGCCAAACTCTTCCTAAACGTCCTCGCCCTGCGGATTGTTGGTCGGTAATCAGCACTTGACCACTTTCAACGCCAGCTTCGAGTTGGCGCATCGCTTCACGATTGGTAGAATCAATGGTATCGAAATGCTGTAAAATCTGAATATGTTTCAGCGGTTGAATCGCAGCTTCAAGGTGTGAAGCCAATGATAATTTAGGATTCGTCATTGGCTGCGACATTCATTGCTATGGCTTGGACATGCATAGACAAATCCAATGACGGTGAAGAATGTGTGATAGCACCAATGGCAATACGATTCACTCCTGTTTCAGCATACAAACGAGCATTATCCAAGGTAATATTGCCCGATGCTTCCAATAAAATGGAGTCGGGAACCAAGTGTCGGCATCTCTGAACCTGTTCAGGTGTCATATTATCCAAAAGAATAATATCTGGGCATGATTGTACAGCCTCGTTGACTTCATCTTCTGTTTCACATTCCACTTCAACCCATACATCATGATTGTTTTTAAAACATGCATGAATGGCATCCGTAATCGAACCACTGCCTTCAATATGGTTTTCTTTGATAAGCATACCACTGGATAAATCCATGCGATGATTGATACCATGACCATGAATAACAGCTTTCTTTTCAAGCAAGCGAAGCCCCGGTGTGGTTTTACGCGTATCAGCAATCAAACAATCTGTACCTTGCACGACATTCACAAAGGCTTGGGTGGCAGTGGCAATCCCTGAAAGATGTTGCATAAAATTCAAAGCGGTACGTTCGGCTGCCAATAAAGCTCTCAAGTTACCTGTGAGTTCAACAATCACATCACCAACTTGAACCACATCGCCATCGTTTTTAAACCATTGTTGTTGAATCGTGGTATCAAGGGTATCAAGGGTATCAAAGACTTGTTGCGCAATCTCACAGCCTGAAAGTGTTCCTGTCGCTTTGGCTGTAATTTGAGCTATACCCCGTTGTAAGGATAAAATAGTCGCATTTGCGGTAAGATCTTCGTAAGCGGCATCTTCAAGCAATGCCAATTCAATAAGGTTATCAATATAAGACATGCGGCGAAGCTTACAGTAGCCAAAGAATCCAGCCCATAGCCAGTGTTGAAAGAGGAAGATTCCAAAACTTAGGACATAAGGCGCGCAATAAAGAAGCTGCGATAGCAGCAATCAGAGTTGCCATCATCAATAATTGCCAGTTCATGGGGTGGTAAAGGTGAATACTCCAACTGCATAAAAATGTGCTAGCAATCAATAAACCAAGATGTCCCAACAATGTTTGTTGCGGATGGAATGGAAAACCCAAGGTTTGATTGGGGATACGATCAAGTAAATCAGCCAAAGGAAAAGCAAGGCAAAGGGTTAGTCCAAGGGCAAGACCAAATTCAGGCATATATTGAAAAAATGCCATCGCGATACTTAAACTGATGGTGAGGGAAAGCATGGGTAAGGGATAAGGTTTACCCCAGATGACACGCATCGTTAGGCAGAAAGGTTTGGCAATGCTGTAAATCAACAATAATACAATGCCTAAAATATAAATCGGCAGCCAAATTGACCAAGATATGCTGTAAACAGGCCAAATTAAGACCCAAATAGACAACAAAGGTGCGGTGGCTTGCCAAAGCATATCTCGCTCAAGACCTCGACGAAGAAGCATCGAAGATAGCCATGTCATTTGCCCTAAACCGATGATAAAAAGAATATTGATGAACGTGTTGCTTGTGATATCAAACATGGGTCAAGTTTAACAGAGATATGGGTTTATTCGTATCATTGATCATGATGTGTGGGATAAAAGGATGATATTTGGATCATAAGCATAAAGGCTTGCGCAAGCAAATATCAGGTACAACATGATGTAACCACGCCATTGCCGTTTATTAAATATAGTCAGTGCGCTACCAAATGATTTTTTCAGTCTTCCGCCCATTAAATCGACACTATAACATTCATCCAATATCAAATGCAGTACATAGCCTCCAGAAATAAAGCTGGCTGCTAGCCAAGAAAAATGTGCTGACCATGTGAAGCCGTGGTATCCCGTAAAATACATCGCCATGCCAAACAATCCTGCCGCAGGTACCGAATGAAATAAACCACGGTGCGAGGTGATGGATTTCATCGTATAAGAAAAAATATAATGCACAAAAATAAAGGTGGACAAAAGGCAGCCTAATACCACCAAGGTTGAAAATTTAGGAATGCTATAAAAAGCCATCGCTACCATCGAAGTCGCCGTGAGACTTCGAAAAAACCACTTGGCAGGTATGGAGTGATTCGAATCAATATCAGGTAACATGCCAGCAATACAACCCAATAGAAAAAGAATCACTGCGTGTTCATCGCTGATGCCGATTTTTTGTATGCAAACAGCTGTGGCTGCTATCGAGCCAAATGCTGCAACAGTGATATGAGTTTTAAAATTTGCCATAAACGTCCGTAAATCCGTTGATATGAAATCATTTACTAATATTACGCAGATCGTCATTCATATGGTCGGGAAGATGTTGATATATGTTCATTATTCTGGAAGTGCGGCTTTAGCCGCGCCCTAATACTTTATTCGGCG
>JAUZQM010000008.1 GCA_030950985.1 Mariprofundaceae bacterium
TGATCCACAACTTCTTTTTGATAGGCTTCTGCATCCAATACCATTTTCTTGGCTTCACCTCGTGCTTTTGGAATAATATCATTGGCATATGCCTGTGCTTCATTCTTAGCGCGTTCTTTATCTTCTTTGGCTGCTTGCACATCTTTAAATTCATGAGCGACCGCAACAGGTGGTTTGACATCCTGTAAGTTTACACTGGTGACAGAAATACCTGCTTTATAACCATCTAAAATAGATTGAATCAACACTTGTGTTTCAATTTCAACTTCTGCTTTTTTGGTGGTCAACACATCATCAATCATCGTCCGACCAATGATTTCACGAATCGCTGATTCTGAAGCATCACGAACCGTTTTTTCAGGCGCATCGATATTAAACATATAGTCGCTGACGGCTTTAATTTTATATTGAACCATAAAGGAAATATCCACGATATTTTCATCTTGGGTCAACATCAAAGATTCATTGGAGCGTTGATGACGACGACCATCACCCATGTCTCGAACACCAATCGCCAAACGTTGCACACGCGTAACAGGTAGTTTTTCAACAGTTTCAATGGGATATGGCAAATGCCAACGCAACCCTGGTCCTTTGGTATCAACATGTTTGCCGAATTGTAAAACGACGGCTTCTTCATCGGCAGCTACGGTATAAACACCCGATGCTCCCCATAGTAAAAAGGCAACCACAAAAATGCCTGCTAAAACACCTTTACTCATTTCTCCGCCGCCGTTACCGCCATTGGAGTGATGATCACCAAGGAAACCACCTAGCATTTTTTGAATGCGTTTGATGATGGCTTCAAGATCTGGTGGTGTTGAATTGGATCCACCACCTGAAGGACGTTTTTGTCCCCAAGGATTCTTATTATCATTGTTCTGGTTTTGACTCCAGGGCATACATCCTCCTGCGTTTTTTCATGACATATTTCTACAATCCGTCGCAGTGTAACGTCAATATTATTCAATGCACTCTTACTTTTTCTAAGTCTTTATTCATGAAATCATCGTTCACGATTCAATTTTCATAAAAACTATAACCATGCTTTAAATGGTTAAATAATAGTCTTTAAGAGATGAATATTTAAGCATATATAGCCTTAAATGGCGCATCCTTATCCACATCAATCCATAATAAATAATAACATAACAATATAAATCATATAGTTATGTTATTTTAAGACATTATTTTTATCATTTGGCTTAATTATTGTTTATAGCTTGGAAGTTTACATTTTTTAAACGATCAAAAAGGAGAATACATTGAAAAAATTAGGTTTAACACTGGCAATGATCATGAGTGCAGGTTTTGCTGCTGCAATTCCAGCGCAAGCAGCGGATTCTGCGATTTCAGGCGATATAGGTGTTTATAGCCAATATATGTGGCGTGGTGTGCAACAAGATGCTGGAGCTTCATCTGTGCAAGGTGATTTGGGTGCTGATATTGGCGGTGGTTTATCTGCCAATGTTTGGTTTGCATCGTCAACAGGTGCAGCTGCAAGTAATTTAACAGAATTCGACTTTACCGTGGACTATTCAGGTGAAGCGGCTGGTATCAGCTATTCGACAGGTGTGATTGCTTACACATATTTGAATGGTGCTGCTGGCAATGCAACTGAAGTGTATTTGGGTGCTGGTGTTGGTCCAATTTCTGCAACCTATTATTATGCTGTTGGTGGCTCTTGGAAAAAAGATGCTTATTTAGATATTGCGCTTGCTCAGACTGTGGGTGGCTTTGATTTGGGTGCAGATTTTGGTTTTTACCTTCCATCAACGGTAGGAGCATCAGCTATTTACCCAGCAACAGCCAAAAAAGGTATGGGTCATATTGATTTAAGCATTTCTAAAGATGTGACTGTCGGTGATGCAAGCATGACACCTTCCTTGATGATTTCAGTACCGCAATACAGCGGGAAGCCTAAAAATGCCAATCAAGTGGTTGCTGGCGTAAATTTCGCATATTAATGGATTGGAAAGGAGATGAATGAATGTCTCCTTTCTTCTTTTTATCACTCACTAATGTTACGCATACCGTCATTCCCGTGGTCTTTTAATCGGGAATCTAGAAAGTGAGAGCAATGATTTATGTTATAAATGTTGGCTTTTTAAATAGCCTTTTGACTAAATTCTAGAGCATTCATATGTTTCCATAGATCCCCGATAGAAGATTTCGGGGATGACGTTCTTTTTCATTAAAGTGAGTCACATTAGTTACTCAAAAAAATAAGGAGAAGTTTCATGAAAATGATTCGAGCTATCATCAAACCCTTTAAACTTGATGATGTAAAAGATGCATTGCTAGAAATTGGTATTACAGGCATGACCATCACCGAAGTGCGTGGTCATGGTCGTCAAAAAGGTCACACAGAGCTTTATCGTGGTGCTGAATACAATGTCGATTTTGTGCCAAAAACAGAAGTATCTGTGGTGGTTTCAAGCGATGAATTGGAAAACACATTGCAGACGATTCAAGAAGCAGCAAACAGTGGCAAGATTGGTGATGGTAAAATTTTTGTGAGCAATGTTGAACGCGTGATTCGCATCCGTACGGGTGAAGAAGACGCTGACGCATTGTCTTAAGGAGACGGATTATGGAACAGGTAGCTGGAGATATTCTCCAAACAAAATATGCGCTCGATACCTTTTACTTCTTGGTGATGGGCGCATTTGTGATGTGGATGGCGGCAGGCTTCTCAATGTTAGAAGCAGGTCTTGTTCGTTCAAAAAATACAGCTGAAATTTTAACCAAAAATATCGTCTTGTATTCGATTGCTTGTATTATGTACATGATTGTAGGCTATAATATTATGTATGGTGGTTCTGCAAATGGTTTTTTACCCGATGCTTTGACGTTTGGTCTCGGTGCAGATAACACCGCCAAAGATGTTTTGGCAGGTGGTGATGGCGCACCTTATTACTCAACCTTATCTGACTTTTTCTTCCAAGTGGTATTTGTTGCGACAGCCATGTCGATTGTTTCTGGTGCAGTCGCTGAACGCATGAAGTTATGGGCATTCTTTGCTTTTGCCATCGTGTTTACTTCGGTCATCTATCCACTTGAAGGTATGTGGAAATGGGGCGGTGGATTTTTGGATGCAGCTGGATTTTTAGATTTTGCAGGTTCTGGTGTGGTACACATGTCAGGTGCTGCGGCAGCATTAGCAGGCGTTTTATTGCTTGGCGCACGCAAAGGTAAATATGGTAAAGATGGTTCGGTTCATGCGATTCCTGGTGCCAACTTACCGTTAGCAACATTGGGTACATTTATTTTATGGATGGGCTGGTTTGGTTTTAATGGTGGTTCTGAATTGGTTGTTTCCAATGTTGTTGAAGCCAATGCTGTTGCGATGGTCTTTGTGAATACCAATATGGCTGCGGCAGGTGGCTGTGTAGCTGCATTGTTATTGGCTCGTTTTTGGTTTGGTAAAGCAGATTTAACCATGGCATTGAATGGTGCTTTAGCAGGTTTGGTATCGATTACTGCGGAACCTTTAACACCATCACCTGAAATAGCGACTTTGATTGGTGCCATTGGTGGTATTCTTGTCGTGGTATCTATCGTGATGATTGATAGTAAATTGAAACTGGATGATCCAGTCGGTGCCATATCTGTACATGGTGTGGTCGGTATTTGGGGCTTATTGGCTGTTTGCTTGACCAACCCTGATGCTCATTTGTCGGCGCAGTTGATGGGAATCGGTGTTATTTTTGCTTGGGTCTTTGGTGTCAGCTTTGTAGTTTGGATGGTGATTAAAGCTGTCTTTGGCATTCGTGTATCGGAAGAAGAAGAGTTTGAAGGCTTGGATGTAGGCGAGTGTGGTTTGGAAGCTTACCCAGAATTTTCACAACCACGCAAATAATTTCTGCATTACTTTATTGATTCAAGTCAAGCCCATGCATAAGGGCCGCGGAAATGAACTTTTATCCTTCGCATAACTGGGATAATTATTTATTTTCGAAGCCCTAAGCTAACTTGAGTCGATAAAGTATAGAAAATGAGAAGGGGCGGATTTTTCCGCCCCTTTTTTTATGTTTTAAAAAGCACCTTGTCTATGATTTTGATGGATGCAACATCGTTGTAGGGTCAAGTAAATCATTCAGTTGATGTTCATCCATCAATTGAAGTTCCAAACAAAGCTGACGTACAGTTTTTCCTTCTGCAACTGCTTGCTTGGCAAGCTTTGAGGCTTGGTCATAGCCAATCACAGGGGCTAATGATGTTACCATACTCATGCTCCAAGCAATTTGTTCTTCACATCGTTCAGCATTGCCTTGTAAACCTGCAATACATTTATCGGCAAACATGATACTCGCATTACTTAAAAGGCTTTCTGATTCGATTAAGTTATGCAAAATAACGGGTAACATCACATTCAAATCCAATAAACCCGACGCACCTGCAAAACTAATGGTTGCATCATTGCCAATCACTTGCGCACACACTTGTGCCATCGATTCAGCAATCACAGGATTGATTTTTCCTGGCATAATTGACGATCCTGGTTGAACAGCGGGTACAGAAATTTCACCCAAACCGCAACGCGGTCCCATATTCAAAATGCGTACATCATTGGCGATTTTCACCAAGGAAACAGCCAATGTTTTCAACGCACCCGATAGTTCCACGGACGCATCTTGAGCGGCTTGTGCTTCAAAGTGATTTTTACTTTCGGTAAACGAAATATCATACGCTGTGCTCAGTGTTTCCGCCATGCGTGCGCCAAATTCAGGATGGGTGTTTAAGCCTGTACCAACGGCGGTTCCTCCTTGAGCTAACTCACATAAATGGGGTAAACAAGCGCTTACTCGCTCCATGCCTAATTCAATTTGACGCGCCCAAGAAGATATTTCCTGACCTAAAGTGATGGGGGTCGCATCCATCAAATGGGTTCGTCCAATTTTCACCATATCCATGTGTTCTTGTGCTTTTTCATCCAATTGTTGATGGAGATGTTTTAACGCAGGTAAAAGTTGGTGAACAAGCACGTCTGCGGCAGCCAGATGAATAGCTGTTGGAATCACATCATTGGAGGATTGTCCCATATTGATATGATCATTCGGATGAATCGTTACATCTTCTGAAAGTTGCGAACAGCGATGCGCAATCACTTCATTGGCGTTCATGTTGGTGGATGTACCCGAACCTGTTTGAAAAATATCCAAGACAAAATGTTCATCCCATTTGCCTTCAATCACCTCTTGGCAAGTCTGTGAAATGAGTATTTGACGGTCTTGATCGAGTTTGTTTAGTTGAAGGTTCACTTGCGATGCTGCAAGCTTAATATGCCCCAATGCTTTGAGAAAAACACGCGGAAAACGTAAACTTGAAACAGGGAAGTTCTCGACTGCGCGCGCCGTGGATGCTCCATACATGGCATCTTTAGGCACTTCCATTTCCCCCATAGAATCGCGTTCGATGCGTGTGTTTGTTGTCATGATGATGTTTCTCCTATCGCTTGTTGGCGTTTTAAAAATAACATGGTGACATCGTCATCGGCTGCCAATTCACCAAAGCTATTGAGTTCTTGCTGCAAATGGGTCGCCCAGATTTTGCTATGTTCATGTTGAATCAACCATTGAACCAAGCGAGCCTCACCGTATAAATCGCGTGTTTGATGTTGTCGTGCTTCTGTAACACCATCACTATAGGTCAATAACAATTCATTTTCTTGAAGATGATAAAGCTGACTTGGGAAAGGTAAGCCATCTTGCAAACCCATCGGCGGTGCAATCGCGGATAATTTGTTGATACGTCCATCCAAACAGCATAAAACCGATACATGCCCAGCATTAATCCATGTTAAATCATGGGTCGTGGGATTTAAATCCGCCATAAAAAGTGTGATAAAACGCCCACCCGTTAACGTTTCACATAAACTATGGTTGATATAATCCGCAGCTTTTTCAAGTGGAATATTCAAATAAGCGAGCGCATGAAAACTAGCGCGTAAATTGGCAACACTTAAGGCTGCTGGATAACCTTTACCTGCAACATCAGCCATCATTAACCAGACATGACCATTGGGCAATCGAATATGATCGTAATAATCACCACCGACAGCTTGGCAACTTTGTTGAAACGCTTGCAGTTGATACGATGGAATGAGGGGCGTTTTTTGAGGTAACATGGCTTGATGTATATCGGTAGCAACTTCAAGGTTTTCTTGAAGCTCTTGTTGTTCTTTAAGACCGATAAATGCCGTATTGATACCTTCCGATAAAAGACCAAATTCATCATCCAGTAAAATAGGCGTGGGCTTATCAAAGTCACGGTCATGCAAACGTTGTAGCGCAGCTGATAAGGTGTTCATAATACGCTGGATAATTTTACCAATGACAAAGGTAAGCCATGTGCCTGCAATTAATAAGGATAAACAAAGAATGCCTGCTTGTAATAAAATAAAGTGGCGTTCAGCGAGTGTATCTGTATCAAGAATAAGGTAAACGAAGCATGCCAATATACTCACGGGCATGGCACTGGTAATGAGAAAAATAATCCAAGGGCGTTTGGATACTTTGCTCCATGATACAGCCTCGTTTCGTTGTTTAAGGTTTTGTAAAAAGAGCCCTTTTTCAGAGAGTAGCTGACGTATGCGTGCGGCATAAGCCAAGGTCATGGCGAGTGCCACAGCAGGTGCTAAAAATCCAATGCCATAAATAAGGCTTAAACTTAATGATAAAAACATGCGTATTGTCATATCGCTATGGGTAAGCACATTGCCAATGCTCAAGACAGCAATCAGGTACACAGAAGCACTAAGCCCAGCCACTAAAAAACCATTCAATGCACGGCGAGGTAACAGGCTAATGCTATGTTCGAGATAGCGTTTGGAACGCGTCGATGACATGTTAAAGTAAGCAATCGCACGACGTATAGGGCGGTGTATCCAAATTGTCGCCAGCATAAATAATAAACCAAACACACACGAGTCAATAATGGATACCCACCAAGGAATGCCAATGGAGGCAATATGGCTCGATAAGTGCATCAGCCACTGTGCCATAAAAAACAAGGCAAGCAGTGGCCAAAATTGAAGCATAAAACGCCAGCAAGAAAGTTTCGATTTTAGCATACTTCAGAAGTCTCGATTATTTTGAATATTTTGCTTAACTGGCTTTGAGTTGAAGAACATCCTGCATATCATACCAACCATGTTTCTGCTCAACGGCCCAGCGAGCAGCACGTACAGCACCCTTAGCAAACACAATACGATCTTGTGCAAAATGACTAATTTCGATGCGTTCCTCATCGGCAATAAACATGGCTTTGTGATCACCCACGATATTGCCGCCACGTGCAACAGAAAATCCGATAGTTCCTGCTTTACGTGCACCAGTGATACCTTCACGACCATATACAGCCATATCATCCAATGTGATATCGCGACCTTTTGCCAAAGCACGCCCCATGGCCAAAGCTGTGCCTGACGGAGCATCGACCTTATGTTTATGATGTGCTTCATAAATTTCAGCATCATAATCCGCACCCAACACTTGAGCAGCTTGTTGAATAAGGCTTAAAGCCAAGTTGACACCTACCGAATAGTTAGCAGCCATCACGACGGATGTATGCTTGAGTATGTCATGCAGTGTCTCAATATGTTGGTCTTCAAAACCAGTTGTGCCAATAACCATCTTCATCTGTTGATCGGCGACAAATTGCGCGTGTTTTAAGCAAGCTTCGGGTGCTGTAAAATCAATCAAGACATCAGCTTCATTGCATTTGGATAAATCATCGACCAAATTGACCCCCAAAGCGCCAATGCCAGCTAAATTGCCCGCATCTGTGCCAAGTAAGGGTGAGTTTGGGCGCTCTGTTGCTCCAATGAGTTCTGTATTTTCACTTGCATCCACAGCTTTGACCAACATGCGCCCCATACGCCCTGATGCACCCGTTACAATCACTCGAATCATTTTAGTTCTCCTGCCAAATCATCCCAAAACTTTTTAACTTTGCCCAAAAAATAATGCCGCTCAGGGTAAACTTCATCGCCTGTTTCAATAGCAAATTTTTGTAAGGCTTCTTTTTGTGCATCCGATAATTTTTTAGGTACTGCAATATTCACACGAACATATAAATCGCCCGTTTGGTTGGTTCGGACATCTGGAACACCTTCACCACGCAAGCGAAATGTACGTCCGCCTTCTGTGCCAGCTGGAATGCGAATTTTCACTTTTCCTTTCAGGGTTGGGGCATCAATTTCAGCACCTAAAACAGCTTGTGGAAAAGTAATCGGCATATTGCAGTGTAAATCTGCGCCATCACGTTTAAAAATAGCATGGTCTTTAAGGGTTACGACAACATATAAATCCCCAGAAGGACCACCATGTTCACCGACTTCACCTTCTCCTGACACACGTACTTGTGCGCCATGATAAACCCCTTTGGGTATTTTAATTTTTAAATCTTTGGTGACACGTTTGCGCCCTGTACCACCGCAAGTAACGCATGGCGATTCGATTTTCTTTCCTTGACCATGACAAGCTGGGCAAGTTCGGCGTACCGCAAAAAAGCCTTGTTGCATTTGTACCTGACCATGACCACCACAGGTGCTACATGGTACAGGATGAGTACCTGCACGCGCTCCAGATCCACCACATGTATCACAATGTTCATGTTTAGGAATATCCAAGGAGACTTCTTTGCCCGAAGCTGCTTCTTCTAAGCTTAATTCAAGATCGTAACGTAAATCAGCACCACGATTGCCTTGTTGACCGCCTTCTCCACCATTAAACATGTTACCAAACACATCGCCAAATAAATCACCAAAATCACGGTAAGCATGAGAGTCTTGGAAACCGCCCGCACCAAAGCCACCCATTTGATCATTCACGCCTGCATGACCATATTGATCATAGCGACTACGTTTATCAGCATCCGATAGTATTTCGTAAGCTTCAGTGACTTCACGGAACTTTTCCGCAGCACCTTCATTATCAGGATTGCGGTCTGGATGGTATTTCATGGCAAGTTTGCGATAAGCTTTTTTAACCATGTTGACGTCGGCATCTTTGTTGATGCCTAACACTTCATAATAATCTCGTTGTGACACTGGCTGACTCCACACTATTAAACTTTTTCATCTGTTGAACGACAAAAGGGAGCAAAGCACAAGTGCCTGCTCCCTCCTTAATCACACGACCTTTTTAGTCATGTAAAATAAACTTACTTCTTATCATCAACCACTTCTGCATCAAGAATATCCGCGTCTACAACATCAGATTTGTTTGCTTTTGATGCTGTATCAGCACTTTCTTGAGACGCATTACCTGCTGGTTCAGAAGCAGCTTGCTCAGCTTGCATTTTTTTATAGACGGCTTCGCCTAATTTTTGTGATGTTTCAGCCAAGTTTTCTTCAGCTTTCTTAATCACTTCAATATCAGAGCCTTCCAATGCTGTTTTTAATGCTGCCATCGCAGTTTCAATCGCAGTTTTGGTTTCAGCATCCACTGCATCACCATTTTCTTTCAATGATTTTTCAGTGGCATAATACATTTGATCCGCACGATTACGTGTTTCAATGTTTTCTTTTGCAACAGCATCTTCATCAGCATGAGCTTCTGCATCTTGTTGCATGCGTTTGATTTCATCTTCTGATAAACCAGAACCTGATTCAATACGGATGGATGTTTCTTTACCCGTACCTTTATCTTTTGCATGCACATGAATAATACCATTGGCATCAATATCAAAGGTTACTTCAATTTGTGGCGTACCACGTGAAGCAGGTGCAATGCCTTCTAAATTAAATAAACCCATTTCTTTATTCGCAGAGAAGATTTCGCGTTCACCCTGTGCAATCTTAATCGTTACAGCAGTTTGCTTATCGCCTGCCGTCGTATAAGTCTGTGATTTCTTAGTTGGAATAGTGGTGTTTTTTTCAATAATCTTATTGAATAAACCACCTTCCACTTCAATACCCAAAGATAATGGTGTCACATCAAGTAACAACACATCGGTCACATCACCACTTAAGATAGCACCTTGAATCGCTGCACCAATGGCAACCACTTCATCAGGATTTACACCTTTATGTGGTTCTTTACCAAAGAAAGATTCTACTTTTTCTTGAACCATTGGCATGCGTGTTTGACCACCGACCAATACCACATCATGAATTTCAGAAGCAGACACACCCGCATCTTTCAAAGCTTGCTTACAAGGAGCCAATGAACGTTCAACCAAATCACCCACCAATGATTCAAACTTGGGACGCGTAATCTTCACCAATAAATGTTTAGGACCTGACGCATCAGCCGTAATAAATGGCAGGTTCACTTCTGTTTGTTGTGCAGAAGACAATTCAATCTTAGCTTTTTCAGCCGCTTCTTTTAAACGTTGCAATGCCAATTTATCTTTCAATAAATCCACACCATTTTCTTTCTGAAATTCTGCGGCTAAGTATTTAATCAATACTTGGTCAAAATCTTCACCACCTAAGAACGTGTCGCCATTGGTTGCTTTGACTTCAAAAACGCCATCACCAATTTCAAGAATGGATACATCAAATGTACCACCACCCAAATCGTAAACAGCAATCAAATGATTTTCTTCAGTTTTATCAAGGCCATACGCCAATGCCGCAGCAGTTGGTTCGTTGACAATACGCAACACATTCAGACCCGCAATAGCACCTGCATCTTTGGTAGCTTGGCGTTGTGAATCATCAAAATAAGCGGGTACTGTAATCACAGCATCCGTTACTTTTTCACCCAAATAATCTTCTGCAGTTGATTTCATTTTTTGCAATGTAATCGCAGAAACTTCTTGTGGACTCATTTTCTTACCATTGGCTTCAAGCCAAGCATCACCATTATCAGATGCAACAATCGGGTAAGAAACTAATTCATGATGATGTTTGGTTTCTTTTGAATCAAATTTACGACCAATCAAACGTTTTACCGCATAAAAAGTGTTATCAGGGTTGGTCACCATTTGACGTTTTGCTGCCGCACCGACCAAACGTTCATCGGCTGTAAATGCCACTACAGATGGGGTAGTGTTATCACCTTCACTGTTGGGAATCACTTTGTATGTATCGCCTTCCATCACTGCCACACATGAGTTGGTTGTTCCTAAATCAATACCAATGACTTTTGCCATGTTTTTACTCCTAGAATCGTTGTTTTATCTTTTTTTCTTACGCTTTATATGGGGGAATGGTAAATAGCTTTCAACCCCTTCAAAGCCAGTGTTCTATTTTCCGCTTGATACCAAAACTTGAGCAGGACGAATCAAACGACCATTCAAGGTATAACCTGCGCAATGTTGATTGATGACAATGCCTTCGGGTTCATCCGATGGCATTTTTGAAAGGGCTTCATGTTTATGTGGGTCAAATTGCTCACCCACAGCTTCAATGCGTTCTACATCAAACTTAACCATCAACCCATGCCATGAGTCCAAAGTAAGTTGAATACCATCACGCATGGCTGTTTCCTGTCCTTCTTCAACGGTTAAGGCGCGTTCAAGATTGTCCACGACATCCAAAAGGGCAACAGCAAATTTTTCAACAGCAAATTTACGCGCATCAACCACTTCACGAGCTGTACGTTTACGCAAATTGTCCATTTCAGCATGTTGCCGAAGTAATTTATCATTCAGTTCAGCAATTTCATTCTTCAATGCTTGCATCGGATCAATGGGATCACCTTCTTCATCCAATGTAAGCTTTTCTTCTTCCACTGGTTCTATGGATTCCAATACTTCTTCAATATCTTGTTGTTTGTCTTTTTCGCTCACCATCAACCTCTCATACGTTCGATGACTGCTTGTATAAGGTTGAGTGATTAAGGTTTCAAGCCCTCAAATAGAATCCATTAAAGTAAGAATATTGTGGATAAGCCCAGAAAGGTCACAAAACCAACGACATCCGTGACGGTTGTAAGAATCGTTCCAGAAGCTAAGGCAGGATCAATGTTTAAGCGTTGTAAGGTGAGCGGAATCAATGAACCTGCTAGACCTGCTGCGCATAAGTTGGTGAACATTGCCGCTGCGATGACCAAGCCTAATGATATGCCATAATCGGGAAACCAAAATGAAACGATAAGACCAATCAAACAGGCAAAACTCATACCTGTTAATAAACCAACCATCGTTTCTTTCCATAACATACGTTTTGCATTGCTATAGGTGACACGTCCAAGGGCGATACCACGCACAATCACAGTCAATGTTTGAGTGCCTGCAATGCCACCCATACTTGCCACAATCGGCATTAGCACCGCTAAGGCAACAATTTTAGAAATAGCATCTTGAAACTGAAAAATGACCACTGAAGCAAGAATGGCTGTGAATAAGTTAACCATGAGCCAAACACCACGCCGCCAAGCCGTGATGCCAATCGGTTCTGATAAATCATCCTCATCTGATAGTCCAACCAAGCGGTACATATCTTCCGTGGCTTCTTCATGAATCACATCAATCACATCATCGGCAGTAATACGTCCAATCAATACGCCCTGCTCATCAATCACAGGAATGGCTAAAATGTCATATTTATCAAATATTTTTGCGACTTTTTCTTGATCTTGATTGACCATGACACGAGGAAACGAAGCATCAGCTACTTTGGAAATGATTTCTTGAGGTTCAATAAAAAGTAAGCGATGCAAAGATAAAACACTGACAAAATGATCTTCGTCATCCACGACATACACATAATTTAGATTTTCGATGTCTTTTGACCAACGGCGAAGCACTTTCATAACCCGCTTGACCGTCCAATCATGTCGAACCTTAAACAATTCGACTTGCATCAAGCCACCCGCTGTTTCTTCATCATATGCCATCAACGGTTCAATATCACGTCGATCATCAGGCTCTAAGGATTGAATGACGGCATGAGCGACTTTGGCTTCAATGTTTTGCAATAAATCGGTGGCATCATCCGAGTTTAAATGTTCAACAACATCACCGATTTCATGGGCTTTGAAATCGGCCAATAAGTCTTCCTGCATGCCTTCGGGAAGCTCTAATAAAGTATCACCTAAGATGTGATCGGGTACATGCTCAACGAGTGCCTGACGTTGCTCATCATTTTTACAAGATAATAACAATTCTGCGATTTCAGTACTGTGCATGTGAGAGAAACGCTCAACCAAGGCAGAAGGTTGAATTTTAGCAACGGATAAAGCATCTTCAGGAGAGAAAGAAAGCTGTTGTGTGGTGCTTGTCATATAAAAAAAACCTCAAGCGAGAATGAATATTTCACGTCACTATTCAACATCATGGTAAGGATACGTTCATTTCCATGTCATCTGTATGTCATCCGTATAAATAAGCTTGGAAGTATGGCTTCATCCGTGCCATAAATATCTACTTTGGCGTGGCTAAAGGCACACTTCCAAATCATGGTGAATAGTTACTATTTCGCATCCTAATCGATTAAAAAATACTTACTATCAGGTCGTGAAAAATACATCACAAAGTTACTCACAATAACTTGTGGATAAGTATGTGTATAACCAAGAAATAGAGGCAGCTTATTGGATTTTTCTGAACAAAAATAGTTTGCTTAATATTTAGGCAAATATTTCACACCGTATCGTTAGACATTTTTCTATAAAAGAGAGCTTGCATGTACTTCAAATATAGTTTAACGGACAGCAAAAAAGAGAGATAATGTCCTCCTTTTTACAATGAATCTTCATGATCCCTAAACCTGATATGGATATGCGTCATTTACCGTAAGGTATTCATTTATTTGGTTTTTAAGGCATTTATTATCATTCATTAGATATGCATAGAAGTTCCTTAAATGCTATATAAAACAAATACTTATAGCATATATTCAATGACAATATAAAACTGCGAATAATTCTTATTTACCTTCGACTTGTAGTCATTCTTCCATAGAAATAAAGACTTCTTTTTCCAGTAATGACTGACAAATCATCGTATCATCACCTTCAGTGAGCACCATAATTGTATTCGTTTCAGGGTTTTTCATCACTTGGGGCTTTAATGCACTAAAACATGCTCCTAAAAACCATAGAGAAACATATAAAAACAATATTTTTCATTAAAATACTGGTGGTTTTCTGTTAAAAAGCTACGCTTTTTCGATGTTTTTATATTATCAACTGATGTTACGCACTTTGTGAAAAAGATGCATCATCCTATGCTCTTAGGTTCTAAATTCGGCATGCTTTGGAAGTGGGGCGGTTGGAGCGGCCCGAGAAGTGAATAGGGGGGGGGCTATGGGCCAGAGCAAAAGCGAAGAAACA
>JAUZQM010000080.1 GCA_030950985.1 Mariprofundaceae bacterium
CCCCCCACTTCCAAAGTAATAAACACAAGCAACATTCATCTTTGAATGACTGTAGCCCCTAATCTAAATTTTTATGTGTGACATGCCACCCCATCTTGATGGCTCGGCTCAACATATCGGGGGTATCCACATCAAAACTAACTTCCAAAAGGTGATACGATAAGGCAAGTCTCTTAGCTATTTCGATACTTTGCGCCAATACATTTTCTGTTCCCCAATCCATGCCTTTCAACATATCAGGATAGGCTTGTCGCATGGCAATCAAATCATAACCACCATCTTCCACCGCTCCCAAGACAATATCATGCGTGTTTAATGCCTGTTCTGCCTGCTTGAGACGTTCATCCAACATATGGGGTGAATCCGTGCCTAAAAACATCACAGCGTCACCTTGCTTGCAAAACTGCTGCATCACATGCCGCATGCGTTCACCCAAATCCCCCTCACCTTGCGAACAGATTTCAGCATTAAAACGTGTAAAAAAAGGGTGGGCGACATCATCTACGGCAATCATAACCTTGGGGAATAAACGTTGTGCGCGTTGAATGACGGTTGTTGCCATCGCTTGATGCCATTGCATGGCTTCTCGTGCAGAATATGTTGTCATCAAACGTGTTTTGACCTTGCCTTCTATAGGCGCTTTACACATCACAATAAGCTTCATATCTTAAATACAGCTGCTAAACATTTGCTGCATTTCCATGTTTTAAACTGATAATGCATCTTATGAATTTAACCGCCTGATAATTTTGCTTTCACGCCTTCGTTTTCAAGCAACATTAATAATTTTTGTCGATGGTCGCCTTGAATTTCAATACAAGCATCTTTGACCGCACCACCCGTACCCAATTGGGCTTTCAATTTTTTATGCAATGTTTTCAATTCAAGGGGATTCAGTGATAAACCTTCAATCACACACACATTTTTTCCACCACGCCCTTTGCTTTCTCGACGAATACGCACGCCTTGTTTGGCTGGGTTTTTGATAGCTTGTGCCGAAGATTTATTTGTTTTTTTTCGTTTCTTTTGAGTATTGGGCATGGCCTTGCCAATTTGCCCATCTTCACTGGAATACACCAAACGCCGATCATTATTCATGAGACATACTCCATTACATTTTATATTGGCGTTGCAAATCACGTTTCACATCACGTTCTTTTTGATCCTGACGTTTATCGTAATTTTTCTTACCTTTTGCTAAGCCAATCTGTAATTTAGCAAAACCACGCTCATTGAAATACATTTTTAGCGGCACAAGCGTCATGCCTTTTTCTTTGAGTTTGCCCACTAATTTCAACTGTTCTTTTTTATGCATCAACAGTTGACGTGAACGTGTCGGGTCATCAGGATTATTCAACGCAGCAGGTTTGTAAGGATTGATATGACAACCAATAAGCAGTAAATGGTCATGACGAATCAAACAATGCGCTTCTTTTAAATTCGCCTGCCCTGCACGAATGGATTTTACTTCAGGGCCTAGCAACACCAAGCCGACTTCATACGTATCTAAAATGTGATATTCGTGCCGTGCACGACGATTGATAATAGCCATGCCGGCAATCTATCCATGCAAAGCCTGTTTGAGAATCCACAATATAATATATCAAAGATGGTGACTGTGATGATTTTTACGATGTTGTGACTATACTGCGCCGTTCGGTTATATCCGAGCTTGGAGTATTCACATGTTGTTTGTTGCTGTACGCGCTGCCCGCAAGGCTGGAGATTTGATTGCACGGAGTTTTGATGAACGAGGGGATTTAAAGGTTCAAGAGAAACATGATCGTGATTTTGTAACGGAAGTAGACCGTAAGGCAGAAAGCCTTATTTTAAATGAAATTCGTCGTCATTATCCTGATCATGGTATTGTGGCAGAAGAATCCGAACGGCTGAATCCCTCAGCATCCATGCAGTGGTATATTGATCCTTTGGATGGTACAACCAATTTTATTCATGGTTACCCACATTTTGCAGTCTCTATTTCAGCATGGAAAGATGGCAAACCTTTTTTAGCTGTCGTACATGACCCTATTAAAGATGAAACCTTTGAAGCAAAACGCGGTAATGGCGCCTTTTTAAATCGCCGCCGCTTGCGTGTTTCGGATGCCAATCAAGTTGGTCATGCTATTTTTGCTTCAGGTTTGCCACCTTATCGCCGTAAAGAATTGATCAATAGCTTTCAGAAACGTATGGATGTGTGCATGCGTTCAGCCGAAGGTTATCGCCGTGGTGGTTCTGCCGCGTTGGATTTGGCTTATGTCGCAGCAGGGCGTTTGGATGCGTATTGGGAAGGTGGCTTGTGCGCTTGGGATATTGCCGCTGGTATTTTATTGGTTCAAGAAGCAGGTGGTATTATCACTGACTTGGATGGTGCAAGTGTCGATGTTGAAAAAGGTGATGTGCTATGTGCCAATGCTCTTTTACATCGTGAATTTGTATCATTATTGAAGTTGTAAATTTGTAACTATTCAGCTTACAGCCATTTTATTGTTGTGCTGAATATTATTGTAACGATTGGGTAGCACGTTTCATCATAAACACATGTTATGTGCTTCTCGATTTGACACTAGATTCAAAAAACATCGAGGCGTTACTATCTAAACTTTTTTTGTAATTATTCAGCATCATTTGAAAGGGTGGCTTTAGCCGTACTGAAGAAGCTATTACGGCACGGCTAAAGCCGTACTTTCAAGCTTTTTACGACTCTAAGAAGCTTGTCGAGAACAAATTGCAAGATGTTAGTTGTGATATGTCGTCTGCTTTATTAAAGGAGTTCGAAAATAACTTCCCAATGTACAAATAACGTTTGATAAATTCCATATTATGAAAATCATCAATCATGGTGTTCGCCAGGTTCGAAGCACAAAGCAATGCTTTGCCCAAATCTATGCGTTATACGGTGCTTAAAATAATGATCAAATCGCATTATTCGTTGCTAAGAAAGAAAAATAAACAATGTAAAGCACGCCGGGACAAATTTGAACATTTCAAAACTATTGCCTATCTAATTACTGGTAACTTGGACTTTTTCAAGGCTAATAAATTTTACTTACCCACTTGAATTTCAAAAGAGCCTATATTTTTTAATTGAACCTTATGTTGATTAAGCGATAATAAGCGAAAATAAGCGCGCGTAGCGTATAAGGAAAGAAACGATGAAATTAGCAATGTTGGGGTTAGGTCGCATGGGCGGCAATATGGTCAAACGTTTGATGCAGGGCGAACATCAGGTGGTAGCTTACGATGTGGATGCAGCGCCAAGCCTTGCTCTAGCAGCTGAATTTAAAGATGTTTCTTCGGCTTCGAGCCTTAAAGATGTCATTGCTCAGTTACCCACACCGCGTGTCGTATGGATTATGGTTCCGCATCAATTTGTTGATTCAAGCATTGAAAATTTATTAAATGCAGGACTTGAAGCAGGCGATTTAATTATCGATGGCGGCAACTCCAATTATAAAGAAGGTCAGCGTCGTGGTGCTGACTTGGCTGAAAAAGGCATTTTATTCGCTGATTGTGGTACATCAGGTGGTGTTTGGGGCTTGCAAAACGGTTATTCATTGATGATTGGTGGTGAAAAACAAGCCATTGATTTGATTGCGCCAGCCTTAACAACGTTAGCATCAGACAATGGCAATGGCTGGGGTCATATGGGTGCTATTGGTTCAGGTCATTTCGTGAAGATGGTTCATAACGGTATGGAATACGGCATGATGCAAGCCTTTGCTGAAGGGTTTGAATTGATGAAAGCCAAAGATGAATTTGATTTGGATATGCATCAAATTTCACGGGTTGGGCAACATGGCTCCGTGGTAAGTTCATGGCTGCTGGATTTAACGGGTGATGCATTGGAGCAAGATGGTGATTTATCATCATTATCTGATTGGATGGATGATTCGGGTGAAGGTCGCTGGACAGCCACGGAAGCCATTGATTTGGGCATCCCAACACCTGTCATGACATTGGCATTGCAAATGCGTTTCCGTAGCCGTCAAAAAGATGCTTTTGCAGGCACGATTGTGAATGCACAACGTGCTGGTTTTGGTGGACACGCCATCAAATCTGCTGATAAGGAAGACTAATCATGGCAGGCGATAAGTTTGCCTCTTTGATTGGTTGTAATCGACCTGAAGCAACCAATATTGTGATTTTTGGTGCTTCAGGTGATTTAAGTAAACGCAAGCTATTGCCTGCCTTGGCACATATGCATCGTTGGAACTTATTAGGCCCACATTCGCGTATCATTGGTGTTGTGCGTTCAAAATGGACGCGCTCACATTGGGTTAACTATGTACATGACCAACTGTTACATTATTTTCCTGAAGCTGTGATGAATCCTTCATCATGGCGCGGGATTGCGGATAAATTAGATCTTGTGGTCGGTGATTTAACGGATCCAAAGATGTACGAAAATCTGGCTAAAACATTGCATGCGAATGAAGGAAAAACCAATGCTTTGTATTATTTGGCTATTCCACCTTCTTGGTATGAAATCGTATGTAAAAACTTGAAAGATGCAGGTTTATCGGATGAATCGGATGGTTTTCGTCGGGTTGTGGTCGAAAAACCTTTTGGTATGGATTTAGCCAATGCCAAAGATTTGAATGGTAAATTACAGACTTATTTTGATGAATCTCAAATTTATCGTATTGACCACTATTTGGGTAAAGAAGCGGTGCAAAACTTGATGGTATTTCGCTTCGCCAATGCAGTCTTAGAACCCTTGTGGAATCGTAACTACATTGACCATATTCAAATTTCAGTCTCTGAATCCTTGGGTATTGGTTATCGCGCGGGTTATTATGAAAATTCAGGTGCATTTCGTGATATGATTCAAAGTCATTTGATGCAGGTCATGGCGTTGGTGGCGATGGAGCCGCCGATTTCATTGGATGCCAATGATGTACGTGATGAAAAAATGAAAGTCTTACGTTCTATGCGTGAGATTAAGCCTGAAGATGTCAAGGATATTGCCGTGCGTGCGCAATATACGGAAGGTAAAGTGGGTGGTGAAACAGTAGCTGCTTATCGTGATGAAAAAAATGTTGCCGATGATTCATGCACAGAAACTTTTGCAGCGGTGAAATTTTATATTGATAACTGGCGGTGGCAAGGTGTTCCCTTTGTGTTGCGAACAGGTAAACGTTTGCCTGACCGTGTGTCTGAAATTTGTATTCGCTTCAAGGAATCACCCCAAAAATTATTTAAGTTAGACCATGATGATGGTCGCAATAATGAGCTTATTTTCCGATTACAACCTGATGAAGGGATGCAATTAAGCATGACTGCCAAACAACCAGGGCTTTCTACAGCATTGAGAAGCGTCAAACTGGATGCTTCTTATGGCATGGTGGGTTCAGGTATGCCCGAAGCTTATGAAACCTTATTGCATGATGTGATGTTGGGTGAAGCAGGTTTATTTTCTCGTGCGGATGAAGTGGAAGAAAGTTGGGCGATTGTGGCACCAATTATGGATGAATGGGCAAAAGAAACCGATATTTCAACCTACCCTGCTGGCACGCTTGATATTCCAGGTATGGATGATTTATTGAATGACTGCGCAGGAGGTTGGCGCGATTTGAGGTTACATGATGACTATTGATATGACTATTCAACCTTATTCAAGTGTTGAGGATTTAGCCCAAGGTGTGGCAAATTTAGTGGTTCAATCAGCAAAAAAAGCGATTGATGAACGTGGTGTATTCCACTGGGCTTTGGCAGGTGGAACATCACCTAAACTGTGTTATGAATGTTTAAGTGATGCGGCAATTGATTGGCAAAAAGTACATGTATGGTTTGGTGATGAACGTTGTTTGCCTGTCGGTGATGTTGAACGCAATGATGACATGGCAGATCAAGCACTTCTCAATCATGTCTCTATTCCTGAATCGAATATTCATCGTATACATGCTGAATGGGAAGCTCAAAAAGCTGCGCAACAGTATTGTGATGAATTATCATTGATTCCATGTTTGGACTTAGTGTTGTTGGGGATGGGGGAAGATGGACATACAGCCAGTCTATTTCCTAATAATCCTGCATTATTGAGCGAAGATTTGGCAGTTGCTGTTTATCATTCACCTAAACCCCCTTCTGATCGTGTATCAATGGGCTATAAAACGCTAAAAGCTGCGCGTCAACGTGTGATGATGGTAACGGGTGAAGGCAAACGTGATGTCTTTGAAAAATTATGTTCTGGTGGAGATTTTCCTATTTCTATCGACAATAGTGATTGGCATACCACGTTATAAAATTATCTGATTGATTGAGTCGATATTCAAGTTAAGCGTGATGAGGTTAAATTAACTTCGTCACGTGATTTTATAGATTTCCTTATATTTTCAGAAGGTTTTTTAAAAAAAAAGAATCGTTTTTTTCGGTTAATTATATTGGAGAAATATTTCTAGTAGGTAGATTTAGCAGATGAACAAATCATAGCAAAGAGAATGATTTAATCTGCTGGCACTTTGATCATATGCTCAACCGATCAGTTAAAGTCATCAACTTGTTGAACTGATGAGAAAACCTACACGCTTTAATGATATCAAGGCGCGGAAAGAAAAAATAAAAATCGCTGTCGCTAAAAATAAGAAGTTACGAAGCATGCTTTCATCATGCCCGAAGAATCAATTGGAATGGCGTTACATCTTAGCAGAGAGTTGGTTTTCCGATTACCAACAATTTAAACTTAAGCGAAGATATCTTTGAGATAACCTGTAAAAAAATGCTGGGAAGTCGAAGTATTTCATAAAAATATAAAATCAAACATAGCCTTAGTAAAGGCTCCAATCAAAGTAACAAGAACATCGAGTAAGCACGTATCTCTGTATGGAGCGGCTCAATTAGAGATATTAAGCATCATTAAAAATAATGAATAAATTCTCCTTAAAACAACATCTTTACATCAAATCGATCAAGGTAGCTTTTAAGGAATTACAGAGCATGAAAATGCTAGGCGTGTAACATCAATTTATGGTGCGAGAGGGGGGAGTCGAACCCCCACATCAAAGATACTGGAACCTAAATCCAGCGCGTCTACCAATTCCGCCACCCTCGCAGATGATTCAATCAAAATAACGGTTGTGAGGTATGTTCAAAAAATACCAGACAAATACACGTCTATTCAGATATTAGCGGAGTGCACTATGGCAAGGTTCTTCTGAAAATCAATAAATTTTCATTTTTCATTTGATTGATATGACGTACGTTGATGAAAATAAGCGTCATCCTAGGCTTAAGGTATAAATTAAGTGCAGCTAAAGCCGCACTTTCAGAGTGATGAACACACAGAGCAACCTCATCCCTAAAATATTTTATCGGGTATTTTCATGAAAGTCCTGATATATTTTTTGCACGAGAAGTAATCTTCTCCTTGTTTTTTCCAAGTAAGCCCATAGATATTCACGCATGCTTATTGCTGCTTCTTCTCCCCACTTATCACCTCAAACGACAGGTTTAGCTTGGCAACTCTCTGAACAAGCCCAACAATCGGGTTTGCATGTCTATATTTGCCCCGATGTTCGCAGTTATCGGGCTTTAGCCGAAGAACTGGCGTTCTTTTTACACGATAAACCTGAGTTATTTTGGCGTTTTCCAGCTTGGGAAGTGTTACCTTATGATCGTGTATCACCCCATCACAGTATTGTGGGCGAACGTTTTGCCACCTTAGGGCGTTTACTCAATACACCCAATCCTCAAGGCATTGTCTTGACCGCATTGCCAGCATGGTTACAAAGAATTGCACCGCCTGAATCGGTTGCTGCTCATGTCTGGCAATTAAAGATTGGTCAAACTTTGGATATCAGTCGATTAAAAGAGAAACTCACTGAAGCAGGTATGATGCCCAGTGAACGGGTATTATCGGTGGGTGAATTTGCCGCACGCGGTGGACTTCTTGATATTTGGCCAGCCACCGAAGATCAACCTTTGCGCATTGATTTATTTGGTGATGAGATTGAATCTATTCGTCGATTTGACCCTGAAACCCAGCGCTCAGGCGAGCATTTAACGCATTTTACATCGGTACCTGTGCGTGAAGTCATTTTAGATGCACATGGACAATCAACATTCATCGCGGCTTTTCGCGCTCGTTTCCCACAATATCGAACGCACCCCATTTTAACCGCAGTGCAAGCAGGTCGCCCACACCCTGGTATCGAAGCTTTATTGCCCTTGGCTTATGATACATCAGCACGTTTATTAGATTTTTTACCTTCAAACACGCAAGTATTATCCGTCAAAGATATTGAACAGCGCCGTGATGCCTTTGCCAATCAAGTGCGTAGTCAATTTGAAATGGTACGCAGCAACCGTGAACCCAGTATTGCACCGCAAGAGTTATTTGCCACTGAATCCAAGTTGTTGTGTGAAACAGTGGAACAACATCCTAATATTCATTTGCCCCCTTCGTTGCTTGATTTTCAAGAACAAAAACAACCACTTCATTATTTACAACATATCTTGGAACAACATCTCAACAATCAAGGCAGCATTCTTTTGGTCGCACATGGTTTGGGTCAACAAGAACGCATGTGTGAAGCCTTACATGCTTTGCAAGAAGATATACCTCATATTGATAGCCTTTTGGACATGCCATCCCATGCTATTGCGTCGATGATTGGCAGTTTGGAATCAGGTTTTTTACGAACAAGCGATAACTTATTGCTGCTAACAGGGCGAGAAATGTTAGGGCAACGTCTACCTCGCAAACGAGGACGAGGTTCACGGATATTAAGGGCGGATGTCTTCACATCCTTGGCTGAATTGAAGCAGGGTGATCCAGTGGTACATGAAGATCATGGCATTGGACGTTACCTTGGTTTGGAAAGCATGGGCGAAGCCGATGAGCAAGCAGACTTTATCAAGATTGCGTATGCAGGCGATGCACAGGTTTTTATTCCCGTTGAAGATTTGGCACGTTTGCATCGTTATACAGGCGATGATTCACCTGTACTGAATAAATTGGGTTCGGAGAAGTGGAAAAAGACACGCGAACGTGTGCAACGTGATTTATTATCAATGGCGCATGAATTGATTGAAACGGAAGCGGAACGTAATCAAGCAACCCGACCACCGATTTATTTGGAAGGCAGTTTACTGGAACGTTATGATGAATTTTCAGCACGTTTTCCTTTTGAAGAAACCGATGAACAAGCTGCTGCAATCGATGCAGTCTTGGATGATTTGAGTAAACCACGCCCTATGGATCGGGTGATTTGTGGTGATGTTGGCTTTGGTAAAACAGAAGTCGCAATGCGTGGAGCGTTCACTGTTGCCGCTTCAGGTCGTCAAGTGGCATTGCTTGCTCCCACCACCGTGCTTGCCAATCAACATTTTAGTAGTTTTTCGGAACGTTTTTCAGGTTTAGGCTTAAAAGTGGAGCTTATTTCACGATTACAAGGTAAAAAAGACACAGATCGCATCATTCGTGAGCTGAAAAGCGGTGAAATTCGTGTGATTATAGGCACGCATCGTTTATTGAGTGATACGTTTAAGTTTGCGGATTTAGGGCTTGTGATTGTTGATGAAGAACAGCGTTTTGGGGTCAAACATAAACAAAAACTCAAAGCCATGCATGCGAGTGTGGATTTATTGACGCTTACAGCCACACCTATTCCGCGCACCTTGCACCAAACATTGGCAGGTTTGCGCACGGTCTCAATTATCAGTACGCCACCCGCAGAACGTGAAGCCATTCGCACGATGGTGACAAGCTTTGATGCCCATGTTTCCAATGAAGCTATTCGCCGTGAATTGTATCGCGGTGGTCAAATTTATTATTTGCATAACCATGTCAAAAGTATTGAACGCATTGCCAAACGACTTCGTGATGAAGTCCCTGAAGCTGAAATTGGGATTGCCCATGGACAAATGCCAGCGGCGCAACTCGATCGACAAATGATGGATTTTTATGAAGGTCGTTTGCATGTTTTGGTGTGTACGACGATTGTCGAATCAGGTTTGGATGTGCCGAATGCCAATACCTTGATTGTCGAACGAGCGGATTTGCTGGGTTTGGCGCAATTACATCAAATTCGTGGACGGGTAGGGCGTAGTCATCGTCAAGCCTATGCGTATTTATTTACACCTGATGCTCAATCTTTGAGCCGTGATGCACGTGAACGTTTGCAAGCCATTGCTGAACATACGGAGTTAGGGGCAGGTTTTTTACTAGCACGTCAGGATATGGAAATACGTGGAGCAGGTAATCTTCTGGGTGCAGAGCAAAGCGGTAAAATTGAAGATATTGGTTTGGATATGTATATGGATATGCTATCTGATGCGGTCGCAGATGCGCGTGCAGATGGGCAACAAGTGAAGAAAAAACCTGTGGATATGCGTGTGGGTATGAATGCTATTTTACCCCCTGATTACATTCCGCAATCGGGTGAACGCTTGGCACTGTATCGACGTATTTCTAGGGCGGATTCGGATGAACAAATCAGCCTATTGTTTGAAGAAATGACGGATCGTTTTGGAAAAATGCCAGAAACAGCACGTTTGACCCTAGAAGTCTCCCGATTGCATTGGCGAGCCCAACATTTATGTATGTCTGCCATGCGTAGTACTTCTTTTGGTATGCGTTTTCACTTCACGCCTGAATCACCTATTGATCCCGTCCATATGATGATGCGTGTTCAACAAGAACCCCAACGCTTCAAATTAACACCCGATGGTCATTTAAGCATCGCTTGGGCTGGGAAAGATCCGTTGCAACGCTTAAAATCTTGTGTGGTATTTTTGGATGAACTCATGAAGGCATGAGCTATGCTTTATCACTATGACACTAATAAATTACCACTGAGTTCTAGTTATTTCAAATTATGATTCTTCGCGACTATCATCTAAATCTTAGACCTTTTCCTCTGTCAGTGCATGAATTTGTGAATTTAAACCAACGGTATCTTCAACATTTAGTATGAAAGCAACCCCTGACCCTGGTTTATCTTCAAAACCACCCTGTTTTGCAATGCGTTCTAGTACTGTTTTGCTTAAATGTTCTTCAACAATAAACATTAACATATTTCGATGTGTCTCCAAAGACAAACCAAAAAAAGTACGCTGGGGATTCAAGCCTTCACCCTGAGCCCCCGAAAGTATAGTCGAGCCTGTTGCTCCTGCTTGACGTGCTGCTCTCATGATTTCATCTATTTTAGTGTCTTCAACAAGTGCGATGATTAATTTAAAATGCATAAGGGAATCCATATTGACTATATTTATTTGAATTTTTTACGACGTTGTAGATACGTTGATATTTGTGCATAAAAAAGCACACTCATGATGGGAAAAATACTGGCAAAGGCAATGAGACCAAAACCATCAATCATCGGGTTTCTTCCAGGGATGGTGCTTGCCAGACCCAAGCCTAATGCAGCCAATAAAGGAACAGTCACGGTTGACGTGGTCACACCACCCGAGTCATAAGCCAATGGAATAATCATTTTTGGCGCAAAAAATGTTTGAATGATGACAATGATGTAAGCGACCATAATAAATATCCAAAGTTCACCACCTGTCACAATTCGAAAACAGCCTGTGGCAACACCGATGGCAACGCCAAAAGCAACAGCCATACGCAAACCCAATGCAGAAATACTTTCACCTGAAATTTCTTGCGCTTTTAATGCGACCGCAATCAGTGCTGGCTCTGCCAATGTTGTGGCAAAACCAATGAGAAAACCAAACAAATAGACCCAACCATAATCTTGCCAAAGGTAATGCCCTATCTCCCCATCAGGATATAAAAATAAAGGGTCAGTCAGTTGTCTAGCCATCGTATCCCCAAGAGGAAAAATAGCCTTCTCCAATCCAACTAAAAACAACGCCAAACCCAAAATGACAAAACATAAACCTTTAATCATTTGACCTATGCGCTCAAGGGGTTGTTTTAGAATGACGCGTTGGAAAAAAAATAAAGTGATAATGATGGGGGCAACATCATAAATCGTATTCATGATTGTGTTGATAATATCGTGTAATAAATGATTCATGGTAAAATAAACATGCCGTAGATCATCACAGATAACATGGGTAATAATGAAGCAAATGCAATGAGACCAAAACCATCCAATACGGGGTTTCGTCCAGCAATAGATGATGCCAAGCCAACACCAAGAGCTGTCACCAAAGGTACGGTAATGGTGGAAGTTGTAACACCACCTGAATCGTAAGCAATGCCAATAATAGCTTCAGGTGCAAAAGGTGTGAGTATCTGAACCATCACATAACCACCGATAATCATATAAGGTAATGGCCAACCTTTAAGAATACGTAACACCCCAAGGAAAATCGCCAAACCGACAGAAAAAGCCACACTTAGGCGTAAGCCATTGGCATAATTTGATTTGTCTACATCAGTGATGCCAATAAGACCTTCTTGAGCAGCAATATCAGCGGCTTTGCCTGCAATGGCAATCAAAGCGGGTTCGGCAATGGTAGTTCCAAAGCCCAATAAAAAAGCAAAAAGTAAAAGCCAAAAAACACTCCCCTTTTTAGCAAACGCATAGGCTAATTTTTCACCTATCGGGAAAAGTGCCAATTCTAAGCCCTGAATAAACAGAGCCAAACCGATAACGACACAAAAGAAACCAAGCAATACATCGGGTAAATTGGGAATGCTTTGGTGAAGTACAAATATTTGAAAAAATAAAATCACCAGTACAATCGGTGCTAAATCACGCAAAGCATCTAACAGTGGTTTGATGGCAACTTTGAATGACGCGTTCATAGATTCAAATCCTTTGAAGTATGGTGCAGTTGAAGTGTGGCATACACCAAATTATGGATTCAGCACAATAATAAACTGATGTTACGCATACCATCATCCCGTGATTTTTTAATCGAATTTAGGGGATGAACGTTGATGTGTGTTCATATTCTGGAAGTGCGGCTTTAGCCGCGCCGAATGAAGTATCAGGGCGTGGCTAAAGCCCCACTTCCTAAGCATGGAATGACCTTTCTTTTTCATCAAGATGCGTAACAGCAGTAATAAAATAGCTGTAAGCTGAATAGTTACCCCACATATAAAATTTAATCGCCTGTGATGATGCGATCAACCAATTGTTTCACAGTCGGTATAAAACCATTGGCATAAAAAGGATCTTGACCAAAACGATACGCAGCATGTCCTGCAAACATGAGATTATGATCCAGTTCGCCATCATGGGCAACAGATTGTAATGTTTTTTGAATGCAGAAACTGCGTGGGTCAGCTTTACGACCTGTTGTTCCTAAATCATTAGCTGCCCAGTTTGAAAAACCACATTGAGATAAGCAGCCCATACAATCCAATTGATCTTGACGAATCTCTTGCGCTTTATCCTCAGCAACAAAAATCAATGTTGAGTCTGGGGTCGGTAGCGCTTTACTAAAGCCATCATCAACCCATTCTTTAGCACTTTGAGCATCATGTTTGGTGATAAATACTTGTTTTTGACGAACGCCAAACTTAAAGGATTCACTATGATCACCTGAAGCATGATCCATAAAGGGAATTTCACGATCAGAGCGTTCATATAATTCATGTAAGAAACTATTATAAATAGCGGATGAATAAAAACCCGTCGGTGAAAATTTATTAAGCTTAATATCGCCTTCTTTTAAATTGAGTAAGCGTTGTTTCCATACGTCAGAAATAGGACTTTCTTGAGTCAAAAGAGGCCGTGTTCCCAGTTGAAAAACAATGGGACCAATCTCATCATTATCCAGCCAACTTGACCATTCACGCAAACACCATACGCCACCAGCCATCACAATAGGCACATGATTTAAGCCGAATTTATTCATGGTTTGGCGTAACTCTACAATGCGTGGGTATGGAGCTTGAGGTTTATTTGGATCTTCGGAATTAGACAATCCATTATGCCCACCTGCCAACCAAGGGTCTTCATAGACAACCCCACCCAACCATTCAGGAAACTTTTTATAAGAACGTAACCATAACGCACGAAAAGCACGAGCCGATGAAATAATAGGATAATAATGAACACCATAAGACGCTGCGAGTGGTGCAAGTTTGAATGGCATACCTGCGCCACACGTTACCCCATGAATCAAATCTTTCGCTTCATCCAAAACACCTTTTAAGATGCGTTCAGCTCCACCCATTTCCCAAAGTACATTCATGTGAATGCGGCCATGACCTTCGGCAACCTCATGGGCAATTTGTGCTTGTTTGATGCCGCCTGCAATGCCTTGAGCAACCAATTCTTCAAAGCGTTCTTTTCGGCTGCGTCCTTGATAAACCGTTCGGATGACATTGCCTTCACTATCTACATTATCTGCATTCACCGCGGAAAATGTACCAATGCCGCCAGCACGAGCCCAAGCACCTGTTGTTTCACCATTGGATACTGCAACACCTTTGCCACCTTCAATGATGGGTAATACTTCTTTTCCTGATAGTTGCATGGGTGAAAGATGAAATGACATAAGATTCCTTTATTGCAGTGTAACAGCAGTTGAAATGATTTGCTAAATAAGCACAAGTCTAAAGCTGATGGAGGGCATCGCAAGTTTTAAACATCTTGAGCCCTTAATTAAAGTGCTTGTAAAAAAGCTTGATCAACTTCTTCTTGATCTATAGATAGGTAACGTCGCGTGGTTTCAGGAGATGCATGACGCAACATTTTTTGTATCAATATTAAATCTTTGCATTGTTTATATTTTAATGTGGCGACAGAGCGTCTAATGCAATGCGCTCCATGATTTTTAGGTACTTTCCCATCATCATATAAGCTAGAAATCATTTTACTGACATCTTTTTTAATACTTGAAACATTCAATGTATTACCCATACGACTTGTCAACAATGGTATATCGGGGTGAATGGTTTCAGGGTATTCTAAGTATGGTGTCGTAACATCTTTTTTATATTTGATGCGCCAATTTTTAACATAAGCATGTAATGAATCCATCAAGACATCCGTCAGAGGTATATAGGCATTGATAGAACGCCCGCCTTGATGATCACCCAAGGCTCCTTTACCACGAATGGCGAGACGTTTTCTTTCCAAATGAATGTCTTGAAGCTGAATCAAGGTAATTTCATCCACACGCATCATACTATGATAGAGCAAGTCAAAAATGAGCAAGTTTCTTTCTCTTATACTTCTATCCGTAAATAGAACATAAATATTCTCTCGTATCTCAAGAAGCTGACTCTTTGTTAAGAAAAGCTTTTCATCACTTTTAATCTTTTTTGATTTAATTTGATTCTTTATATTTTCTAATCTTTCTATTTTAATAGAATAGTCATTTGATATGTCTTGTAGTATTTTAAAAATAGCACTTCTTGCCTGATTATATGAAAATGGCTTCATATTGAATCGAGTTAAAAACTTCAAAACATGTGATTTACTCATATCTTCAAAATCATGAACTTCTTCCGAATCTAAATATTCAGAGAAATCTCTCCAAATACGAGTATAAGCAATGGATGTATTTTTATTCATTAGACCTTGGTATTCTTCTGATTTCTTATTAATGAGCGAAAAGGGTGTCATCGTTTATTTTCCTTATATTTTTTACAGACTATAACTTATAGAAATATCATGAATGATAGATTATCATATAAACCAGTGATTCAATTCTCTATAATAGATATTATGGCGAATTAAAACAAGGGTATATGGGTACCTATTTTTTTATAAGATTTCAGTTCTAAATTATTATTATAGGGAATTAGAACCTCAATACAAAAAAATATTTGAAAAATATAATCTATATTTGTATCATTTATTTATTTAATGGAGTTTAACAAAATGACAAATAATCTATCAAGTTCATCAACTATAAAAGGTCTAAAACTTTCAAATGAAACAAAGTGTCAAATTAGTATTATTGAAGGTCAAGGAATGGCTACAAAACAAGATGTCGTAGAAAGTGCTATTTACTTATTATACTCAATCATGCCAAATGATAGAAATGATAGAAACCCATTATCAATGGTTGTGGATCATGCCATTGGATTGGTTCGTGAAGCAAACTTACAGCAGAAGGAAAGTGAGCCTAAAGACGGTACAAATAAAGAAGAATAATGAAGGCATCATCCAATGCATTCATTCAACCCAGCAACACTTCCCGTCAACGTTGTGGTTATCTGGTCATCCTTGAGCGTCTGACTTACCCGTTTCCATGTCTGTTACCTCGGATCATGCTATTTGTGTCCGTTATTGTTAATGATACCAGTAGATGGCTGGCAAAATTATGTCACCCAATTGTTGGTTTGTTCATCCGAACCTAAATTGCGCAAAGTTGTATGGATGAATAACCATCAAAATTTTATCAATATAATCATCGACATGATCTGATTACGAAATTTTTAAACAGTGTCTTTGTTGTCACTCAAGACATGCCTTTCATTTAACACAAAAATCCTTATAAAAATTGTAACTTACGACTGGAAGTGAGCATTTTTCAACCCCGAGCTTGGGAAAATAATGGATAAGATGGATCGTTACAAAAATTGTAGTTTGCTTTTGTAACATTAGGGTGCGCGGTTGTTTTTTGGGATAAAATCATGGGAGGCTAACAATGGCATTAACAAAAGAAGAAGTTGAAGGATTTGAAAAACAGTTATGTGATTGGCGTGATGAGTTAGAAGGATCACAAAGTAAAAGCATGCATGCCATGCATGAAGCAGAACAAAGGGCTTACCCTGACCCAACTGACCAAGCCAGTATTGAAACTGAACGTAATTTTGAATTGCGTATCAAAGATCGAGAGCGCCGTTTGATTCGCAAGATTGAAAAAACAATTCTCCGCTTACGTGAAGGTGAGTTCGGTTTATGTGAAGCATGTGGTGGCGATATTTCAATTGAACGTTTGGAAGCACGTCCTGTCACCACCTTATGTATCGAATGCAAACATGAACAAGAGCAGGAAGAACGTACACGCCTTTCATAATGTACACTAACGAGGCACTTCTTTCACATCAGGGAATAAAACTTGTATCGATACCTATACTTCTTAGATTGCCGATAAATTTAATCGCGCTTGACCCCTAAGGAGACTGATGTGAGCAATAGCTTTGATGCTAAAAAGACCCTCGATGTTCATGGCAAGACATACACTTATTATGATTTGGCTGCCGCTGGTGATACTTCACGCTTACCTTTTTCCATGAAAATTCTTTTAGAAAATATGTTGCGTCGTGAAGATGGTGATGTTGTCCAACGCAGTGATGTGGAAGCTGTTTTAAACTGGGATGCGAAAGCTGACCCAAGTAAAGAAATTGCCTACATGCCCGCTCGCGTATTGATGCAAGATTTTACAGGTGTGCCAGCTGTAGTGGATTTGGCGGCTATGCGTGATGCCGTGGTCAACTTGGGTGGTTCACCTGAAAAAGTAAATCCATTGGTTCCTGCGGAATTGGTCATTGATCATTCTGTACAAGTGGATGCATTTGCTTCAAATAACGCCTTGGCAATCAATTCAGATATTGAGTTCAAGCGGAATAAAGAGCGTTATAACTTTTTAAAATGGGGGCAACATGCCTTTAAAGCTTTTAAAACTGTACCCCCTGATACAGGCATTGTTCATCAAATAAACTTGGAATATTTGGCGCGCACTGTGTTTGTGAATGATGACGGTGTGGCATACCCTGATACTTTGGTTGGTACCGATTCACATACAACCATGATTAATGGTTTAGGTGTATTGGGTTGGGGTGTCGGTGGCATTGAAGCTGAAGCAGCCATGTTGGGTCAACCTATTTCCATGCTTATTCCTAAAGTGGTGGGTTTTGAATTAACAGGTCACTTGCCAGAAGGTGCGACTGCCACAGATTTGGTATTGACCATTGTAAACCTGTTACGCTCACATGGTGTGGTAGGTAAGTTTGTTGAGTTTTATGGTGCAGGTTTGGCTGATTTACCATTGGCAGACCGTGCTACTATTTCAAACATGGCACCAGAATATGGTGCAACCTGTGGCATTTTCCCGATTGATGATGAAACATTAAATTATTTGCGTATGACAGGGCGTTCGGATGAGAACATTGCTCTTGTCGAAGCGTATGCCAAAGCACAAGGCATGTTTGGTTCAGATTCAAAGGCTGAATTTAGCGAAACCTTAGGCTTGGATATGACAACAGTCGTACCTTCCATTTCAGGGCCTAAACGCCCTCAAGATCGCATTGAATTAAGTCAATCCAAAGCTGCTTTTGAAAAAGATTTGACAGCCATTAAAGCGGAAGCTGGTTTAAATACCAAAGCGATTACGACCAAAATCAATGGCAAAGAAGTGACCATTGATAATGGTGCAGTGGTGATTGCTGCCATCACATCATGTACCAATACTTCCAATCCATCGGTCATGTTGGGTGCTGGGCTGGTGGCGAAAAAAGCGGCTGCATTGGGTTTAACGGCTGCACCTTGGGTCAAAACATCTTTAGGCCCGGGTTCTTTGGTAGTTACTGAATATTTACAAGATGCAGGTTTAATGGAGCCATTGAAAACGCTTGGTTTTCATGTGGTGGGTTATGGTTGCACGTCATGTATTGGCAATTCAGGGCCATTGCCTACAGAAGTATCCAAAGCTATTGCGGATGGTGATTTGGCAGTAACCGCCGTGTTATCAGGCAACCGTAACTTTGAAGGGCGTGTGCATGCTGAAGTGCGCATGAACTACTTGGCATCTCCACCATTGGTCGTGGCTTATGCCATTGCAGGCACCATGAATATTGATGTCTACAATGAACCGCTTGCACAAGATAAAGATGGTAACAATGTCTTTTTGAAAGACATCTGGCCAAGCCAAGCCGAAGTCGCAGAAGCCGTTGCGAGTGTGAATAGTGATCAATTCAAAAAATCATATGAGCATATTTTTGCAGGTGATGCGAATTGGCAAGCCTTGGAAGCACCGACAGGTGATCGGTTTACATGGGATGATGATTCTACCTATGTTCAAAATCCGCCTTATTTCCAAAATATGCGTAAAGATATTGCGCCTTTATCGGACATTAAAGATGCGCGTGTCTTGGCTTTATTGGGCGATTCAGTGACCACCGATCATATTTCACCAGCGGGTGGAATCCAGGCAGATTCTCCTGCAGGCACTTATTTGCGTGAGCATGGTGTTGAGCAAACAGACTTCAATTCCTATGGTTCTCGCCGTGGTAATCATGAAGTGATGATGCGTGGTACGTTTGCCAATATTCGTTTGCGAAATCGTTTGGCTCCGGGTACTGAGGGTGGCGTGACCACTCACCAACCTTCAGGTGAAGCGATGAGTATTTATGATGCAGCCATGAAGTATCAAGATGCTGCTGTTGCTTCCATTATTCTTGCAGGTAAGGAATACGGTTCAGGTTCCTCGCGTGATTGGGCTGCCAAAGGCCCTATGTTGTTGGGTGTGAAAGCAGTGTTTGCCGAATCATACGAACGCATTCATCGTTCTAATTTGGTAGGTATGGGTATTTTACCCTTGCAGTTCAAAGCAGGTGAAAATGCGGAATCTTTGAACTTAACGGGCAAAGAAAAATTCCATATCTCTGGTATTCAAACGGGTGCAACTGAAGTCGAAGTCCATGCGGATAATCAAGTATTTAAGGCGCAGGTACGCATTGATACACCCAAAGAATGGGATTATTATCAACACGGTGGTATTTTGCAGTATGTATTACGTCAGCTTGCAGAATAAATAACTAATGTTACGCACATCGTCATTCTCGTGGTCTTTTAATCGGATTTCGGGGATGAACGTTACTGTGTGTTCATGACTCTGGAAGTGCGGCTTTAGCC
>JAUZQM010000081.1 GCA_030950985.1 Mariprofundaceae bacterium
TTTAATCAGGCGGCCCGAGAAAGCCAGACGAATGGGGCGTTTCTCCTTCAGTGATAGCAAGCGTTCATTGAGCTGTTCCTCTGAAATGAGATCATTTTCTAGAATTCTGTTGTCGAAATAGAGGAACGGGTACGGCGTTAAATGTTTATATGCATCGTAAGTGGGTACGCCATTGGCGCAAAAGCCTTGAGCCAGTGCAATCGCTTTTCTCTGTTTACGCTCCTGATTAACATTCCACCATGTGCTATAGATTAATCGGAGCGGGTTTTTGGTATTTTGGTACAGGCTTTGCAGGAGAGCTCGAAGGGTGTACTCAGACACATAAATACAGGGTATGGATAGTGCATTGCACATTTCACTGACCTGATTGAGTTGATGCCCTACTGCGACCAAAACAAGGGCGCTGCCTTTTAGGTGCCCCTGCATTTCATCAGAAAGGAAATCAACAACGACGATTTCGAAGGGTAGCTTATCTCTAGGAATTCGCTGGTTATCCATATCATCGCTTGCCCGTTTTATTTGCTGCTGCAATATGCGTACAGGCCCATTCCACTTGGAAGCATAGGCCGCCATCGCTTCAGTGAACTTTCTGGTAAGTATGATTTCGTCGTTATCAAATACGCATACGCCAATGCTGGAGATGACCGTAAGCACGCCTTGAGATGTATTATGATGATTTAGCATGGGTGAAATGAGTCTCCACTGAAGTTGTTTACTTATAATAGCGGTAAAATTGTTCATCCGCAAGTTGAAGCATGGCTTTGTCACCGCGACTGTCGCCATAAGCGAAAACATAATCGAATTCGGATAAGTCGATGGCTAAGCGGATGCGGGCAACTTTTTCATCACCATAACAGTTTTTTCCGGCAAAGCGGCCGGTTAATTTTCCTTCTGAAGTTTCAAGCCGAGTGGCAATGAGTTCAATAGCCTCTCTTTCACACCACTTTTTCAGCCAGCACTCCATTGAAGCCGATACGATGACCACCTTATGGCCCTGGGTTTGATGCCAGCTGATTCGTTTCATGGCTTCCGGTTTTGTGATTTTATCAATGCATCCAATCGAATATTGATCAGCAATGTGTTGGAAGTCATCTTGATCCCAGCATTTGAAGAAGTGGGCGATGAGTTTTTCTTTGGCGATATCGTTGGGGATAAGCTTGAGCTTGAATGCCACCAGGATTGGACTTAATTGTAGTAGCCCTAAGTAATAACGTGGGGCTCCAACAGCAAACTTGATGAAATCAGGTAAACTGTCTTTTGTCGTCAGAGTTCCATCAAAATCGAAAAGAGCCAACATTATTTCGATACTGACCAGATCAGCTTAGTATAAGGGTGTATATATGCGATAACATTAATTTGTTGAAAGTTATGTGCATACGGAGCAGGGGAACAACAATGAGGTATATGCCATAGCGAAACATAAGCTATAAAGAAAAGTATAACGAACAGGCGTGTTGTTTTATTAACATATAGCTTGCAGATTTTTTCCAGCCTACATTGTAGCGATGAATAGTCAGCGATATTTGGTATTAGTGACAGAATGAATAACGAAACCAGGTGGATATAAATAAATCTTCCCCAATCCAAGGCGACAACAAATAGTACAACAGTTCCAAAAGCACTGACTGAGATCAGTATTTGAGATGATTTCTTGTGGAAAAGAGCGCCCATCTGTTTATACAATGGTATAAAGGCCAAGCATGAAAGCAGTAATACCAGCAGGTAATAGGTAATGTAAGGTTCATGCTGAACAATTTGAGTTACTTCATTGATTCCATAAGCTACCGGTTTGTCCAGCCATGCAATGGCGCCACCATCAATGGCGTAACCTGCTTGTGTGATTGATTGTAAAATTTCAGTCACCTGGATTGGCGTCACTGCATAAAAACTGCTGGCAAAGAAACTAATTATTGAAGGTACAAGCATGCATGCAATTACCCATATCCGTTTTTTTGTTAAATCTGTAACTGAAATATAGACGATCAATACATAGGGTAAAAAGATGGCCAGCATTTCATGTGTTAGGATAATAGCCGGGTAGAGCAGCAGTGCGATATAAAATATTTTTTCGAACACTTTATGTTCATATGCTTTGGCGGCATAGGCTATAAATGCGAGAAGTGCGAAATAAATAATTTCTTTTCTAAAGCCGCCTTGAAGGTCATTGATTTGAAATGTATAGATAAAGGGGGAAAAAATTAAAAAGGCATAGGGCAACAAGGTCCGTTGACTTTTTAGTAACAGGTACGAAAAAACAAAAAAGATGGCGTAAAACAGAATCTGGCATAAGAAGACGTAGTAACCTGGATTAATATGGGTAAACTGAGACAGAAAGTAGATGGCCTCCCCTAATAATCCTCTTCGAATCAACCCGCCCTGTTAGTTGATGAGCCAGTCGCCCATTTTCCAAACATTATGTTCCACATATCCGGTATAAGCAGCAATGATTGTCGCGATAAAGATTAGAATAAGAAAATATAAAGAACACTTATGCAATAGCCGGTCAGTATTGAGATGAGCTAAACCATTAATCGCATTGGTGTGCAGGGTCATATGCTCATGCCTTTAAATTTCCACTCAGGGATGGCTTTAATGATCAGCATGATCCATTTCCAAATCCATTTTGTATAAAGGACGTTAACTCCTTTTTGTTGCGCCTGATAAATATCTTGCGCCACAGCTTCTGGTGAGGCTGTTAATTTTGCAGGTAAGTCCATTCCAGCAGTCATTTTTGTAGCCACGAAACCAGGTTTGACCGTGAGTACATGAACCTGTGCATTATGCAGCCTGTTCCTTAAGCCCGACAGATAAGTTGTTAATGCTGCTTTTGCACTGCCGTACATATAA
>JAUZQM010000082.1 GCA_030950985.1 Mariprofundaceae bacterium
TGGGGTTGTGCTCATGGGCCAATCTCCGGGATCCGATAAATGCACACGGTGCAAATGTCCCAGTTAGATGCAGCATAGGGAAAGACTTGCGTTTTTCTAAAGCGTGATACCTTCTGATTAAGGCACTCTACAGGAGAAGAAATGATTGATTTATCAAAATCAGACAAGAACCAACGTGCGCTAAACAAACTAATCAAACGGGCGTACCAGACCACGGATATGAGCAGGAAGGGGTTTGGAGGCATGCGTGATCTTATCCGTTTACGGCGAGCGTTAAAGAGACTGGAAACTTCTAATAAGATGTCTGCCTCATCACCAGCTCAGGAAGAAGCACCTGTAACAGAGTGTAAAAATTCACTGTAATATGCATTACACCACCAAATTACACCCAAGCGGTGCTGTCGCGGTCAATCTCCGAAAGGGGCACCCATACGATGTCTACATCGGACGTTCAGTAAGGCGAGGTGAACGCAACGTATTGTGCAACCCGTACCAGATTGGACTGGATGGAGATCGTGACGAGGTATTGCGAAAGTTTGCGTACGATTTTCCGCTAAAGTGGAAAACCGAACCTGAGTTCAGGGAAGCAGTTTTAGCATGCCGGGGAAAAAGGCTGGGCTGTTTCTGCAAACCTGCTGCATGCCATGGCGATATCATTGTGTTTTTCCTGGATGTGTTGGATGTATTCGGCGAACAATCTGCAATTGAACAAATCCGCTATATTAGCAGGGAAAATTGCATTTGACCTTCTGCAAAACGATTGGAGATGACCAACTGGTTAAACGATACGCGCTGAATGTTCATGGGCGGGATTTTGTTGTAGGTGATATTCATGGGTGCTTCAGCAAAGTGAAGATGTCCTTGGAGAGAATTGGCTTTAATTATGAAATAGACCGGCTCTTTTGTGTTGGCGACCTGATAGATAGGGGGCCTGAATCAAATCAGGTGATTGATTTTTTAAAACAGCCCTGGGTTCATAGCGTAAGAGGAAACCATGAACAGGTATTGATCGACATCATCGACAATGCAGATGTTGAAAAGCTTGAATACAACGCTCAACGAAATGGCATGAGCTGGTTTGAGAAAATTAAAGATGCAGATGAAGTAACCCGTATCCGCGAATATCTCGGGTCGCTCCCCATTGTAATCGAGATTGAAACTAAGCAAGGACTGGTTGGCATTGTCCACGCGGAAGTCCCAGTTGGGATGTCATGGGAAATGTTCACCACGTCTATACGGGACAGGGTGCCTTCGGTAACGGCTTCGGCTCTATGGGGAAGAACCAGAATCATGGAACCAAATTGCTCTAAGGTACCAGGTGTTGGTGAAATTATTTGTGGTCATACAGTCGTTCATGGCATTGCCCGACTCGGTAATACCTACTATGTGGATACTGGGTATGTATTCAAGATATTGGCAGAGAAGCCTTCAGAATTAATGGCTATTCCATCCATTTTGTTAGCAAAGGAGCTAAACATATTAGTGTCCAAATACAGTAAATCAGGAGAAAACAATGGGGATTCGACTTAGAAGGAAGGATTCGCTGGGTTTGTTGTCCAAGACAGACCGCCTGCCATCATTGCCATGTATATTACTCGAAGTACAGGCGGTAATGAATAACCCTGAATCAGGTATAATGGACTTGGTCGATGTCATAAAAAAAGATCAATCAACATCAGCCATGATTCTGAAATACGCAAACTCAGCAGTATATAATGTCAGTGGAAAGAAATACTCCAATATCAATGATGCCGTGGTTCGCCTGGGTATGACCCAAGCATCCAATGTTGCGAATGCAATGGGCTTGATGCAGGGGCTCATGTTTCCGGCTGACGAGGAAGAGATCGAGCTATTCTGGATGCATTGTTTTGGTGTGGCACTGATGTCAAAGATGATTGCTCTGAAAGTGGATCCGCAAGAAAAAACAATGAAGCATGAGGATGTGTTCATGGTTGGCCTATTACACGAGATTGGTCGCGTGGCGATTGCGTCTAACGTCGATTATTGTTATTTTTCAAGCGGTATAGCCCTGCTTTCCGGCCATGAGGCTGCATTGTATGAAAAAGAGCATTACGGTGTTACTCACCATGAGGCTGCTGGGTTCATTATGCGGGCCTGGATGTTTCCTGATGTTCTAATCGAATCAGTTGAGCAGATGCAAGGTGGAGATAATCCCATTGCATGTGTGTGCCGCAGTGCAGAAAACATCGTAAATAATATAGAAAAACCATTCACATCATTCAATGAAATCATTGACGAGGTGGCGCAAAAAGCATTCCAGATGGAACCCGAGGGTCTTCTTTGCAACATATGATTTGTGTAGACGCTGATATCCACCTGTCCCCCATCTGTCGCCCAATAGTCAGCGGACATCAAGCCAAAAGCATCGAAACCAAGCAGTAGAAGGACAATAAACGGCCATAAGCAGACAGGGTTGCGTTTTTTTCTGTTGAGTTAAGCTAGGAAACATTGTGGCAGGCATGCTCCGAACCACCCGGAGCAAAGCCTGAAATTTTGTTTTTTCTCAAGGAGAAATTTCTATGGGCTTCCAGCGATTTATGAATTTCGACGAGATGGTGATTGACAACGCATTGGAACAAGCAGCTTGATCATGGGTATTCAGCAATCATTGTTTAGCGCCGTCCAAGATGCATTCGCAGAAAATACGCGTATCTCAAACCAGAGGCTATATCACACAGTTGCATCTAGTCTGGGTATTCGTGAAAGCGAAGCTTCCCGAAAAGAAAATATTGGAAAAAAGGGCGAAAAATGCAATGTTTTTACCCGCAAAGTTCGCTGGCAGCAGCAGACATTGAAACAATTGGGCCTAATTGAACGTGTCGCTTCCAGAAAAGGGGTTTGGCAGCTCACCAAAGAAGGCAAAAAGAAGATCCAGCTCCATAAAACACAGCCAGGTATAACTGTACTTGGCTTCTCAACCAGACTTGGGTTGGCAATATGGGGAGATTGCTGCGATGTTTTTAGTAAAATTGATGAACCTGTACATCTGATGATATCAAGTCCACCATATTTACTGCGGAATAAGCGGGCATATGGAAATCCAGATGAGACAGAATATGTCGATTTCATTTGCAAGAGCATCGAGCCTGTTGTTAAACATCTGGTAGATGGAGGATCAATCGCACTCAATATCAGTAACGATATTTTCCTGAAGAAATCACCGGCACGTTCTTTGTATCGAGAACGACTGGTGCTGGCCTTGTATGACCGGTTCGGGCTATTCAAGATGGACGAACTAATCTGGCAGAACAAGTCTAAACCGCCAGCCCCCATACAATGGGCAAGTATTAACCGTTATCACTTAAATGTGCAGTGGGAACCCGTGTATTGGTTCTGCAACAACCCAAACAAGGCCCGTTCAAATAATCAGCGCGTACTTAGAGAACACACAGACCAGCACAAGAAACTGATGAAGGCTGGTGGCTATAAATACCGCAAAACTTGCAGTGACGGGGCATACAGCAAGCGTGAAGGCTCATTTGGAAAAGAAACCAAGGGGAAGATCCAACGTAATGTTTTGGATATACCACACGTATGCAAAAGCCAGCAAGATTATAAAAAAGCTGCAAAGGAAATTGGACTACCAGCACATGGAGCACCATTCCCATTGAATTTGGCTAGGTTCTTGGTTGAGTTCATGTCCGAAAAGGATGACCTGGTAATTGACCCGTTTTCAGGTTCATTCACTACAGGCTTGGCTTGTGAGCAGCTTGGTCGCAGGTGGATAGGAACGGACTGCATGTATGAATATATCCGAGGAAGTGCTGAAAGATTTAATGGCTGTGATGACTACATGCTAAGTAAGGAGATGGAAAATGTCAGTTGGATGTGAAACATCAATTATTTTTCCTTCTTTCACCAACATAGTGATACATCCGGTTATATTAGGTTTAGACCTATAGGTGTAATATTTTACTGTAATTAGGATTACACCAAAATATCACGGATGCGGAGAATTCAATATGAGCGATCATGTCAGCGAAAAAGACAAGGAAGAAGATGAAAGAGGTGTAAAAGACCCAGGAGATATTACACCTGTGCCTGGGCCAGAACCAACACCCTCGGATGAGCTGGCACTCAGTCAGGAAAAGAAACCGAAAGCACATCCTGTCACCGTCGAAGATGTACGAGATACCCTGTTTGATGATGATGGTAATGCTGTCAGCCCGTTCAAGGTAAGTGCGACATGGATTCGAGAAAAACTGGGACGCGGCTCATACTCGACTATACAAAAGAAGTTGAACGCAATTCGAGATGAAACCAACAGACTGATAGAAGCGCCGAAAATTGACACGCCAGCAGCCCCACCTGATGTGGTTGATACGCTATGGAAAACTGCATGGGAGGCAGCGCAATCAATATTCATCCAGCGTTGTAACGAGTTATCAGCCAACAAGGATCAGTTGGCTGAAAAATGTGAGATGTTGCAGTCCGATATTGACCCGGTAATGGAAGAAGTGACCAGACTCGAAGGAGTCGTTAAAGAACGCGACATCGAAATAAGGCAGCTCAAGGAAGATATCCATGTGGCATCTGAAAACGCTGCTAAAGCAGCGGCAGAGGCAGCCGGCCAACTGCAAGAAAGCAGAACCCAGATTAAAATACTCACGGACTTGATAGAGAAGAATCTGAAGCCAGATGCCAGAAAATAGCGAAAAAAAGTCCGGGCGACCATTTCTGATCGCCCGGACAAGTTTTAGCCTTACAGGGTAAAGGTCCGGCTCAGACCCCAAGGAGGGCGGAAACCCCGCTTTCCGCAACTGTCAAAAGGAGTGTATCACACCTGAAAAAAACGCAACCCCTTTATTTTGAGTCGGGATCGGACTCATTTTTTGTGCTGGCGACCGAGTGAACTTCAGGTTCCTTGATACTTGCTGCCTTCTGGTTTTCCAGCAGAATATTATTCCTTCTCTGCATTTCATCCATTTTCATGTTATGTTGGATCTGAACATTCTCAATCCCCTGTTTGCGCCGCTTATCAAGTCGGCGTTC
>JAUZQM010000083.1 GCA_030950985.1 Mariprofundaceae bacterium
GCTATGCTTTTTATGCATTAGTTTGATTAGTGTGAAACGGCGTAAATCTTTTCCATTGCAGATGCACCAGCTCATCAAAAAGGAACTAATTGGCTGCTCCAAGTATCGTAAAACAAGCACGAAAGATGAAATTCCTGAAAAATTCAGGGTCAGGCTTCTATAACTTGATATTTATTTGAATTTAAAATTTCTATCTGCTATGTTCATTTGATGGAAAATAGGTACGTAAAAAAATATTTCGATTACAGTTTTTGAAAGTTGTGAGTAATAGTTTTATCAAGTTATGAAAGCCTGACCCTATTTTTGACCCTATTTTGCATGGAGAAAAAGGCAAGTGGGCTCCCTCAAGTGATATGTTAAAGAACACCAAGGCAGGCATTGAGACATATATCCAACTTGGCGATGTCGTTGCTCAAGCCAGCGTGTAACTATTTAAAGAAACCAAGAAAATATCAAGTTATGGAAGCCTGACCCCGTGTTTACATGACCCTGTGTTTACGAATCAGCTTTGGCTGAATTCCATTCAAATTTAATCATATGATATTATATGTACAATATATTTAAAATATCAAGAAGTTAGAGGAAAATTACAGAAAATTGGGGTCAGTCTTGCAATTATACATTTATGCTCCTTATGCCCATGCCTTGCCTACCTTAATTCAAAATGAAAAAACCACACAATAAAATGTTGTATTGCAAGACTTGACCCCGATGTTCTCGCTCAAACCAGCGTGTAACTTTTAAAAAAACTAAGAAAATATCAAGTTATGGAAGCCTGACCCCATTTTTCATGGAAGCCTGACCCCATTTTTCATTATTCATTTTACACTAAGAAAATATCAAGTTATGGAAGCCTGACCCCGTTTTTCTTCTAAGAAAATATCAAGTTATGGAAGCCTGACCCCATTTTTCTTTTTTTCTTGGAAGCCTAACCCCATTTTTAAGAAAATATCAAGTTATGGAAGCCTGACCCCATTTTTCTTGGAAGCCTGACCCCATTTTTCTTGGAAGCTTGACCCCATTTTTCTTGACCCCATTTTTCACTATTTCTTTCGATTTGAAATAACCTTAATGATGATGTCGTAATTATCAGATTAAGTTTTATAGAATTTATGATTCTTATCTAAGAACACAACATAAAACGTATTGCAATCAAAGTGTCTTTTTGTTTTAGGGTGTGTTAAATTATTAAGGTCTCTTGGCAAGACGAAGCCTGCTAAACGAATTACTCCAGAAACTCTGAATCTCGCCCATTCAGCCTCACTTGGCACAAATGACGGGTGTTTGAAATCTGATTTTTTCTTAGGGAATTTACCATAAACGGTGAAACGCTTTTGATGCTCCCAATGCTTTAATGACTCTTTACTAAATTCGTAAAGTTTACTTAGTAAATCTATCAACTCCTCATGATTCCATTCATCAAAGGACTATCCAGCATTTTGAACAAAGTCCATATATGAAAAATTAAACTTACACCTTTCTGTAAGAGTATCATCATGGCTATGAATACTGACCTTAGGTAACTGCTCTAAGAAACATCCCTTTTTACGACTGGAAAAGTTCTTCATAAATTTGGAGTTCCGCCAAGTTTTCCTGATTTATATAAAGGAGAAATTGGCCTATCATTACGCAACAAATCTCCTGATATTTCGTCTAATCTATATGTAAAACTTTCATTGTTCTCTTTATTCACGATTACTGAACGATATTTACCTAACATATCCAATATGTCGCTATTATGCGTAGTGAAAATTAATTGAGCATTTTTATTGTTAATTTCTTTATCTAAAAAGAAGTTTAAAAGCAAAGGTAAGATATCTGGATGTAGATTAATATCGAATTCATCTAAAACTAGAACCCCACCAGTATCCAACACCCATTTGTATTTATGCAACTGATAATAAAGTGACTTCGTGCCACTTGATTCAGTATGAAGAGTTAAAAACTCATTTTTATCATTTGCCTTATGAGTAAATATTGGATAATATTTTTTTGTTCCATCCTCATTCTCATGTGTAAATATTTCTATGTCATCGACACCTAGGTCAACTTTGCATATTACCTTTTTAATGAATTGAAACATTTTATCATGTTTTTTGTAGTATTCACTTAAACTTGATATATTTGGTTTATTGTCAGTTAATCCCAAGAAAGAAACATTGGACATTATCTTATACAAGAAACCATATAAAAACTCGAGACCAGAAATTTCATGCTGGTGAGCAATACTAATTATTGAGGCATTAGAACGAATCTTTTTAAGTTCTTTGAGTTCTTTATACTCCAATGCACACGTTGTTATTTTATCTTCTTTTCTTTCAATTACCTTTGAATACCTTTTTTTCTTCCGATATAAGACTTCGGAAACAACTTTTTTCTTCGTAACTGTAAGCTCATAATAATAAACAACGTTCAACGACTCAAATTCAACATAGAAATCAATTGGATTCTCATCTGAAAAAAATGGTTGGCAATCAATTTCCGCATCTGGTTTTGATTTAAATGAGTCCGTACAAAATTCACCAATAAATGATAGTGCCTTTAGCAAATTGGTTTTACCAGAACCATTAGCCCCCTTTACGCAAAGGACGTTAGAATAAGGCTGCCCGCGAGATATTTCTTCAGGACACTTAGAGCTGAGCTTGAATGAAACCTCTGCTCCTTCCTTAAAGCAAAAATAGTTACGCACGCCGTACTTTAGCAATATCATATTATCCCCAGTCATCAATTACGCCGACTTCATAAATCAAGTATAATTACGTATCCTTATCAGCACTTATCGTCAGATAAGACGTAAACCTCCAATTAAGAAAGGGTAGTGTCAAGATTAAATTCTATATACTATGGTACAAACAAACATAGGAGAGATACAAGGCTTTCATATCTTGATAACCTGAGAGTACCAAGAGCACGCGCTTCAGGTGACACTCCTCCTAATTCACGGTTTTTCTATTCACGATTCATTTGTTTTTTGGTTTTGCTGGTGGCCTGTGCTGTGAATGGATCGTCTGGCCAGTAGTGGCGTTTATATGTTCCACGCAGTTCTTTTTTGACATCGTGATACGTCGTTTTCCAAAAACTGTTTAAATCTTGTGTGACCTGCATGGGTTTACGCGCGGGTGATAATAAATGCATCGTCAGTTTGCACTGTCCATTTAACAACGTTGGTGTGTCGTATAAACCAAACAGTTCTTGAAGTCTGACGGCAAGGATGGGTTGTGCGGGGTCGCTGTAATCAATATTCACAGAAGAACCACTGGGTACGCTGATTCGCTCTGGTGCCAATTGTTTGATTAGCTGCTGTTGTTGCCAGCTAAGTTGATTTAAAAGCAGGCTATATAAATCCAGTTTGGCACATTGCTTGAGGCTATTTTCATGGCTTAAGTGAGGTAACAGCCATTCATCTAGGGTGTCGCTCAGAGCCTGTTGTGAAAAATCGGGAAGAGGCAGGTCTGAAAATTGTTTTTTCATAGTAGGATTGTTTTGAAGATGGTGGTTCATAAATAATACGCGTTGTTTCAGGCTCTCGGTCTTAGCCCCCCAGTTTAGGTTTTCTAATCCTGTATCTCTGATGACCTGTATCAAACACTGTTGTATCGTCTCTTGCGTTGCTGCATTTTTTACATCGTGTTGGATGGATTCCTCAAGTATGATTTTGCCTATACGGTTGGTCTCTTTGACTTCAACACGTTGGGCATTTTCATTCCATGCAACAGATTCTTCGTGCTGAATATTATCACTAAAATAGTCCTGCAATTGTTCCGCGCTAATATCTGCCGCCAGATAAATACGAGCTTCACCTCGATTGGCACTCAAATTGGCATCAAGGTTAGCCACCACAAGATACTCATGGTGATGCTGCTGAAAATAGGGCGGAATCACAGCACCTTTACCATTGCTGAGCAAATAACGTGCTTGGTTGGCATGGCGTTGTTTAGCGATTCGATCGGGGTAGGCGTAGGCCAGAAGCACGCCGCTAAAACTGTTGTCGAGTCGCTCTTTCGTCGTCCTTGTTTGACTGCATTGTTTAACACGTCTAAAAAAATCATCGGCGGTTTGTAAAATACGTTTGCATGGCTGGCTATCAATGCCGTGATGATTTGCTCTTGCATGCACAAGTATTTGAATCCTGTCATGAATATCAGCACTTTTATCAGCAGATTTATTTGCATGAGCCTGAAAGATGTCTTTCTCGGTGAGTATACTGGCAATCAGACAAGCGTGATAAGCCTGATTCAGTTGAATCGCTGCCAACATCATGTGGGCTAAGCGAGGATGAGTCCCCAGTTTCAGCATGTTACGACCGTGCGCAGTGATGTTGCCTCGCTCATCCATAGCGCTGAGTTGTTGCAGCAGTGTTTTTGCCTGTTCCGTGGCACCGAGTGGCGGCACATCCATCCACTGCATGTCATCAGCTTTAGTCACACCCCAGTTGGCAAGCTCGAGCACCAAGGAAGATAGGTCACTGTGTAAAATTTCAGCCGATGCATGTTTGAGCAAACGTGACTGTTGCTGCGCTGTCCACATTCGATAGCAGACACCTGAGGATAATCTTCCAGCGCGACCACTGCGTTGCGTGGCTGAATCTTGGGAAATGGACTGGGTGTTAAGGCGATTCATGCCCGAGGCAGGGCTATAATCAAGCATGCGCTCTAAGCCTGAATCAATGACACAGCTAATGCCTTCAATGGTGATGCTGGTTTCTGCGATATTGGTGGCGAGTACAATTTTACGTTTTGTTTTGTCAGTGGGCGCTGCAATCGCTAAATCCTGTTGCTGTTTGCTTAGACTTCCATGCAGCGGTGCTATCACCATGTTGTGGATTGATTGGCTATCAAGGTGCTGTTTTATACTTCTAGAAAGCTGATTGATTTCTTTGACACCGGGTAGGAATACCAAGCAGTTGCCTTGGTGTTCGTGAATGAATGTTTTGACGGTGTTGGTCAGACTTATCATCAGTTGCTGCTGTGGGTTGATATTGTGCTGACGAATCACGTTATCGAGGTATCGATTTTCCACAGGAAAGCTGCGGCCTTCGCTCTGAATGATGGGAGCGTGATCGAGTAGGGTTGCAACAGCATCCGTGTTCAGGGTCGCCGACATCACCAAAATCTTTAAATCGTCACGTAAAATCTGCTGGCTTTGTAAGCAGAGTGCCAATGATAAATCTGCATGCAGGCTGCGCTCGTGAAATTCATCAAAAATAACCAACGCCGTATGTTCCAATTCTGGATCAGCTTGTATTTTGCGTGTTAAAATACCTTCGGTGACGACAAGTATTTTTGTTTTATCGCTAAAACAATTGTCTTGTCGAATCTGGTAACCCACGGTATCACCGACTTTTTCACCCAATAAAAATGCCATCCGCGCCGCCGCATTGCGTGCCGCGATTCTACGCGGTTCAAGCATGATGATTTGTTTATGTCCCAACCAGTTTTGGCCCAGTAAAGCAATGGGTACGGCGGTCGTTTTCCCCGCACCCGGTGGCGCTTGTAATACAAGGCGATTGTGCGTGGTTAATGTGTCTTTGATGTCTCGAAGGACATCATGGATGGGTAGAATTGGCATGGTGATACTATTCAACACAAGACTTAAATAGCTTTAACGGTTCAGGTTGCCGCTTGTTTTTCTGATGACAAGGCGAAAAAGCACAGCTTACGACTACTGTAAGTGAGCATTTTTTAACGCTGACATCGGGGAAATAATGGATAAGCTGAATAGTTACGTGGATTCTTTAATTTTTTCTAAGAAAAGGGCGATTCCCTCTTTAAAATGTTCAATCATCTTAGATTCTTCAGGATATTTGTGGTTACTTTTGATAGTCACATCACCCGTTTGATAATCCACATCACCAATAATCCAGTTATCTGATTGAGCATTGACTTTAAGCTGAATAGAGGTATCTCTTTTATACTTTTGAGATGTTAGATATAGGGCATGAAAATCTTCAGTAATATCATCGACTGTAAAACCAGCGTTATAATCCTTTTTTTGTGTTTCAGGCATTTAGGGTTTCTCCATATTTATATTTTTTCGCGCCCACGGATCAATCTTCTTTTTAGAGGATTGATTACCCCACGGATCAATTTTCTTTTTAGAAGACTGCTTACCCCACGGATCTGGGGTCGTAGATTTGTTTGCATGTTTTTCTTGCAAGCGCTCGGCGGACTTCTTTATACGCTCTTCGCTCAAGCGTTCAGCATCTTCTAAACTCAGTTCTTTAGGATTACCCGGCACTTGACCTTCGGGAACAACCCGATCCCTTGGCATGAGTAAAAACTGTTCATACGATGCTCTCGGCAAGTTTTTATAGTCATACATATAGAAGGCTTCAACTTTTTTACGCGCCCAATCTGTTTTCTTTAAAAATTTAACACTGGAATCAATACTTGGATTCGTATTGAAACAATTGATATTTAAATAAGCAAAGAGTATTTCAAAACCATACTGATCAACTATGTCAATCACCAAATTTTTCAAACCAAGACCATGTAAAGGGTTGTTACCGTAATTAATTTTATCGTTCATCATTGCCATCCCAAAGTGAGTAAATAGCGGCATTGTAGCCGAAACTGTATCGAAGGGACATCATGAGACCTTCTTAATTTGGAGCCACTATTCTTGTTCGTCCTCGTGGTATAAAGTTCGACCCATAAACGTCTTATAAAATAGCGTTAAAATATAAAGGTCTAAGTAACGATACCTTCATCTCTTTCTAACATGGACAACACAAATGACTGATCAAACAATAGCAACGCACAACGGAAATTTTCATGCCGATGATGTTTTTAGCATCGCTGCATTGAGACTTATAAATCCTTCTTTTAAAGTGATTCGGACCCGTGATTTAGAGCTTATCGCCAAGGCAGATATTGCGCTTGATGTTGGTGGTGAATATGACCCAGATAAGAATCGTTTTGATCATCATCAACGTGGTGGTGCAGGCGAACGGGAAAACGGTATTCCTTATTCCTCGTTTGGGCTGATTTGGCAGAAGTATGGTTTAGAAATATGCCAAGGAAATCAAGATCTCACCCATGCTGTTGATAAAGGCTTAGTATCCAATATTGATGCCGTTGATTGCGGTCATGTGGAAGGAGTTTCTACAGGCATTAGCCTTAGCCAAACGATTGGCATGTTTAATCCGACGTGGCAAGAAGAAAGCAATTTTGATGCGTGTTTTGATGAAGCCGTTGAATTTGCATCGCGGATTTTAACACGCTTTATTGCAGCCGCGAGTGGTGGCATTAGTGCCAAGGTCATTGTGGCTAAAGCGATTGATGATGCAGAAGATCCACGCGTCATTGTCTTAGAAAAATATACGCCGTGGAAAAGAACGGTTCACGCCTTATCTGAAGCTGCTTTGTATGTGATTTATCCCTCACAAACAGGTCAATGGCGAATTCAAACCGTACCTGTTGAGATGGGTTCGTTTGAAAATAGAAAAGCACTGCCAAAAGCATGGGCTGGTTTATCAGGTCAAGAACTTCAAGATATCACAGGTATTGATGATGCGATGTTCTGCCATAGCGGCTTGTTTATCGCAGGTGCAGAGTCCTTTGAAAGCACCATGAAAATGGCATTGATGGCACTTAATTATTGATGTTACGCATACCATCATTCCGTGATTTTTTAATCGAATTTCGGGGATGAAGGTTGCTTTGTGTTCATTATTCTGGAAGTGCGGCTTTAGCCGCGCCGAATGACGTATCAGGGCGTGGCTAAAGCCACACTTCCTAAGCATAGAATGACGTTTCTTTTCACCGAGGTGCGTAACATCCGTTAATCATGATAAAACATTATTTTTCTGATCCCATCCATTCCTGAGCATCAACAATCACATGATAACGTTCCAACGCTGTTTTCATCAATAAACCTGCAAATTGAGGTCGATCCATCAGCACTTTGCAAAAATCACTTTTATCCATGATATACAATGCACAATATGTTTTGGCGCGCACAGTGGCACGGCGTTTTTTAGAGGTTAGCAAACTTAACTCACCAAAAACTTGCCCACTCTGAAGTGTTACAGCCACGCAACCATCATGCTTGATCACATCAACCGAGCCTGTTTCTAGAATGAAAAACTCATGTCCTTCACTGCCATAAGTCACAATATCATCCCCTGCATTATAAACGACTGGTTTTAACATCATGGCAAACGCTTGCAGCATCGTATCGCCACTACCTTCAAACATCGGCACTTTTTTCAATGCTTGTTTAGGCGTGCGTGCTAACCAACGCCGATGATCAGGTGTCAATAAATCAAAAGCTGCTTTAGGTCCCCAAGAACCAAAAGGATAGTTCGGAAAATCAGTCGCTTTTTCTTGGCTCCACACCTCTTGAATCGGTTGCACAATCCGCCATGCTGTTTCCACCAAATCCGAGCGTGAAAATAAAGAGGCATCTCCATGCATACAATCATGCAACATGGTTTCATAGCCTGTACCAGGGTGTGATATAAAAGCATCATCATATTCAAAATGCATATTCACTTTACGCATTTGCATCGCTGGACCAGGGCGTTTGGCAAGAAAACGTATTTCAATACCTTCATTGGGCTGAATACGAAAAATAAGTTGATTCGCCTCTAATTGTGTGGCGGCTGGCGTACCTTCAAACGTAAATGATGGTGCTTGGCGAAATTGAACCATGATTTCGGTCGATTTCGTACGCAATGCTTTGCCTGAACGCAAGAACACAGGCACACCATGCCAACGCCAGTTATCAATGCGTAATTTTATTGCCGCAAATGTTTCAGTATTGGAATCAGGATCAACCATAGGCTCTTGACGATAAGCTTTGCCATCACTGCCTTCATCATATTGCCCACGCACAGCATTTTCATGAACTTCATCATGTTTCATGATGCGCACAGCACTTAATAATTTATATTTTTCATTGCGAAGCGCTTCAGCATCAAAGGATGTTGGCGGCTCCATGCACAGGTATGACATAATCTGAAATAGGTGGTTCTGAATCATATCTCGAATGACACCCGCTTTATCATAATATCCACCACGCCATTCAACACCCACTTTTTCAGTCGCTGTAATTTGAATGTGATCAATATGGGTACGATTCCAAAGCGGTTCAAACATGCCGTTAGCAAAACGAAATGCTAACAAGTTTTGCACGGTCTCTTTGCCTAAATAATGGTCAATACGATAAACTTGGCTTTCTTTCCAAAAACTTAGAATTTCACGGTTGAGTGTTTTTGCTGATTCTAAATCCGAACCAAAAGGCTTTTCGACAATGATTCGTCGCCAACCATTCTCACTGTAATTCAAACCTACACTATCCAAACCCGATGAAATCATACTAAATACGGAGGGTGGCGTTGCCATATAAAAAAGAACATTGCCTTCTGTATCATAACGCCCTTCTAAGGCCTGTAAAAATGATTGCAGCTGCTTAAATGCTATGGGATCATCAAATTTACCTTTCAGGTAATGAATATCACGGCAAAATGCTTGCCAAGCTTCATCATCAAAATTCTCTCGACGTGAAAATTCATGCACATCAGCACTCATTTTTTCACGAAACGTATCACTGGTAAAATCATCCATCGCCATGCCTAAAATAACAAATGGTTTGGGCAATAAGCCATCACAATACAAATTAAATAAGGATGGAATAAGCAAACGTTTGGTTAAATCACCCGATGCGCCAAACACAACTAAAATACATGGGTCAGGTTGATTGCTTGGTAAATTAAGGGCTGATAAAAATTCTTGTGGAATATCATCTTCATTCGAATCTTTCATGGTGTGTATCCAGTGACATAAAACATAAATTTGTAAAAAAAATAGGTGGCTATTCAGTATCATGGTGACGATGCTGTTCATGGGTAACTGATTTTACACACACCCTCATTCTCGTGGTCTTTTAATCGGATTTCGGGGATGAACGTTGCTGTGTCTTCAGACTCTGGGGGCGCGGCTTTAGCCGCGCAGAATGAAATATCTGGGCGCGGCTAAAGCCGCACTTCCAAAGTATGTCAAATTTAGAATCTAAGGACTACTGATAATGCATCTTTTTCATCCAAAGTGCGTAATATCAGTTATCAAATATGAAAATTATTAAGTCAATTTAAGAACACTGTTTACTTGTTCAATAAAGTTTTGATAACGAAAAGGTTTACTCAGAATATTCAATGTTTGACCTGAAAAACGATCTTTTAAATCATCAGGGTAGCCCGTTACAAATATCACACGATCTAATAATTCGGGACTCACATGAATCAGGCTATTATAAATTTCATCACCCGTCAGTTTAGGCAAACGTACATCCAGCAAAATAACTTGATACTGGCTACCGTTCGTACTTAACTCAAATAATCCTTGCACAGGATCTGTCAGCATTTTCATTTCAGACTTAAAACCTTTATCACCTAAAAAACGTGTCAGAAACACAGTCATGATACTTTGCACTGTATCTTCATCATCAATTGCTAACACTTTAATTACTTTAGACATAAAATCGTTTTCTCCCACACAAATACTGAATACGCCCTACTCTGCTATTTTTCCAGGGCTTTTAGCAAGTTTCAACAAGCTTTCAGGATTGACGCGCGCATGCTGATAACGAACACCCCAATGCAAATGTGCACCTGTTGAACGTCCTGTTAATCCAACTTCGGCAATTTTCTGACCCGCTTTCACCCACTCACCTTGGTGAACATCAAAATGACTCAAATGAGCGTACACACTCACCAAACCACTTCCATGCCCAATCACCATCACATCTCCATTCAAAAACATTTTCTCAACCAACAGCACTTTACCCGCTAAGGGTGCCACCACCGCAGTCCCTTTCACTGCTGCAATATCAATCCCTGAATGCGGTGAACGAGCTTGACCATTCACATAACGCTGCGCACCAAAAGGTGTCGATTCGATGCCATGCACAGGCACATATACCTTGGAAAAATCAGGTATCATTGGCACATCCATATCATAGCTTGCTTTGATAGCAGCCTGATCAGAACGAATACGATGCACAGCTTTGGCATCAAAATTAGACATCTTTTTCGGCACTTCAATGCGTGAAATTCGGAACACACCCGCTTTAACCTTCAATAAATCCTTGATGTCATGCTTGTTTGACGTATGCCAAATGACCCAATAATTTTTAGCTTTCTTCTTTAAATCAATGCCTATCCAAGCTTGCCATACACCCGTTTTAATTTGTTTGACGGGCCAGTTTTTACCCAATGCCTGCACGCCTGTGATGTTCGCTTGGCTAAATACTGTCACAGCAAGGATATCACCTTGCACCGCGGTCCATTCTTTGGCATGTGCTGAATAACTCAACAAGGTCAATAATATTGCAAATAGATACTTCATTTTGTTTCACCTTCTCCAGAATATATGTTATCAATATGTGCTTCAACATGTCCATCAGCCCAATGAATCGTCAATGAATCTTGCTCTTTCAAGCCTTCTACCTGCGTCAAAAGATGACCTTGCTGATTATAAATCAAACTATAACCACGCTGAAGAACATGCTGAGGATCGAGTGCTTTCAAGGCTTCATGCATGCAAAGCCATTGATTGGATTGTATTTGATATGTTTTACGAGCTGATTGTTGCAAACGATACACCATCGCCTGCCACACTTGCCTGCGTTGCATCACTCGTCCACCCACTTGTGACAAACGCACCTGACATTGATGTAAACGCTGACTTTGTTCGCGAAGCTGTTGGCTCGGTTCATGTTTTTGCAAACGAGTTTGCCATGCTTGCCATCGTTGCTGAGCATTCACTAACGAAGTTTTCATCGCTATTACCAGTGATTCTATGACATAATTATGCTGATAACGTCGTTGATCCATGATTCGATCGTGTTGATAGCTCAAACGTTGCTCTTGCATCACACATTGTTGGCGTAGACCAGACACACGATGCTCAAGCATTTGTTTGATGCGAGCGATTGATGGCAATGTTTGACGCAAATAATCACGCGATGGACACGATAACTCCGCAGCATTCGAGGGTGTAGCAGCACGAACATCGGCCGCATAATCCGCTAAAGTCGTGTCAATTTCATGTCCAACCCCTGAAATGATGGGCAAGTCACAATCAAACACCGCTTGAACCACACGTTCATCATTAAAGCACCACAAATCTTCCATACTTCCACCACCACGCACCAGAAGAATCACATCAGGGCGTTGCGACATCGCTTGGATTTTGTGGAATGCTGCTACAATGGAATCAGGGGCTTGTTCCCCTTGCACAACACAAGAAAACAAGGTTATTTTAAGGTAAGCAGGGCGTGTTGCCAATACTTTTTTGACATCTTGCAGCGCAGCGGCTGTCGCTGAAGTTACAATGCCAATACTTTTCGGAAGTGTTGGAATGACTTGTTTCTTCTCTTGAGAAAACCAGCCGCGCTTGGCAAATAAAGCTTTGCGCCGTTCAAACTCTGCCGCCAAAGCACCCGCACCAACGGGCATGATGCGCGTCACCATCATTTGATACGTGCCACGTGGCTCGTACACGCTCAAATGTCCTGAAAAAATAAAAGCTTGCCCTTCTTTCAACTGAGCATGCAAGCGCACCGCTGCAGAACGCCACACCACCGCAGAAATCGCAGCGTGACTATCTTTAATGGTAAAATAAAGATGACCCGATGACGGTCGGGTTAATCGTGAGACTTCACCTTGCACCTGAATATGCGCAAAGCCTTGTTCGACCACTTGCTTAATGCTTGCCGTTAATTCTGTAACACTCTGAACATTCATCAATCGTTGTTATCATGCATCAATAATAACACTCCTTTTAAATCATTCATAACCCAGCTTTATATAGCCTTGAAAACAAAAAATCTATACCTATCGTTGCTACCTATCATGATGGCAAGATTATGATATCAATGATACGCACGGCATTAACATTTCACTTGTATCAATGATAAAAGCATTTTATCCATTATCAGAATTATTTTAAATTCGCTTGATAACCCCGCTGTGATACAATTTATTTTATAAATTCTGTACCTAAATCTATATTGGATTGCTCAAAAAAATTCCTTGTTATTGCAAGTTATGCCCTACTTTTCTCAATACCATATTATTGGATTTTTTTGCTAAAGCCACTTGACCTTTAATTTCCTCACGACAAGCTGATTTAGACTCTAAATCCTGATACATTACCGCTTCATCATGGTGAAAGCATACGTACTTTGCCATTGCAACGTTTAATCTCTATAACTCGTACAGTTAGATAATATTTATATTTAAAAAGTTCAGACACTGCCATAAGCTTTATATGCTCACTCATCATAATACTTACGATCATATGTCAGTGCTTCCTACTTCAAAATTAATGTCAATATGAATGCGTTTCATGGTGATGAACAGCATCGATGTAATACCTGAAAAAATCCACCAGATTCTAGTGGTTGCATTGAAAAAAATACGTAAGCTTGTGGATGATCATATTAGTTTTCAGGAGATAATTTCATGAACCAACCTGCCATCAATTTTCGTAACTTTATTCGTGATATTCCAGGTTTTCCTAAACCTGGTATCACCTTTAAAGATATCACCCCACTACTTGCTAATGGTGAAGCATTTGCTGCATGCGTTTCTGAATTATCATGTTTTATCGATGATGATGTTGATTTTATTGTTGGCATTGAATCACGAGGTTTCTTGTTTGGTGCGGCTTTAGCTCAACTCACGGGGCTTGGTTTTATCCCTGTTCGTAAACCTGGGAAATTGCCTGCTGATATTCATGGAATTGATTATGAATTGGAATACGGTATGGATCGATTGGAAATCCATCGTGATTCGCTATCAGAAAATCATAAAGTGATCATTATTGATGATCTTTTAGCCACTGGTGGAACCGCAGAGGCAACCGTCAATTTGGTTAAACAACTGGGTGCGACGGTATCTGCTTGTTTATTTGTGATTGAACTGGAGTTTCTTAAAGGTCGAAAACGCTTAGAAGGTATTCCTATTCATCATATTTTGAATTATTAACGGATGTGATGCACCACGTTATATTCTCGATACAATATTTCGAGAATGACGTTTCTTTTTAAAAACTGATTTTACACATATCGTCATCCCGTGATCTTTTAATCGGATTTCGGAGATGAACGTTGCTGTCTGTTCATCACTCTTACAGTCCGGCTAAAGCCACACTTCCAAAATATACCGAATTTAGAAACTAAGCATAAGATGACACATCTTTTTCATCAAGTTCATAAAATTTCAAACTAAATTTTTCCACAAAAAAAAGGGAGGCAAAAGCCTCCCCATTTTCAACATTACTAATTGGTTTAACGTTTTGAGAATTGAGGTGCGCGACGAGCTTTCTTTAAACCCGCTTTCTTACGTTCAACTTTACGAGCATCACGTGTCAAATAACCCGCTTCTTTCAATTGAGCACGAAGACTTGCATCATATTCAAGCAACGCACGTGAAATACCGTGACGAATAGCGCCTGCTTGACCTGAAACACCGCCACCTTGTACATTAATACGAATATCAACGCTAGTAGCATTATCAGTCAATTGTAACGGACGCAATGCTTCTTGACGAATAATCGCAATTGGAAAATAGTGTTCCATGCTGCGACCATTCACAGAAATTTCGCCAGAACCACTTTTCAGCATCACACGTGCGATACTACGTTTACGACGACCAGTACCACGAATAAAGTTATCAGCCATTTTCATCAACCTCTTAATTCAGCTTCAGAACTTCAGGCTGCTGTGCAGCATGTGGGTGATCTGAACCTGCATAAACTTTTAATTTTTTAAGCATTGCACGACCCAACGGATTTTTTGGCATCATACCTTTCACAGCCAATTCAATAATCCGTTCAGGGAAACGTTCACGTTGTTTCTCTAAAGTAATGCTTTTAAGACCACCAGCATATTGTGAATGGCGGTAGTATGTTTTTTGTGCTTCTTTGCGACCTGTGACTTTTACTTTTTCAGCATTAATCACAATCACATGATCGCCACAGTCAGCATGAGGGGTATATTGCGGCCGATGTTTACCACGAAGTAATTTGGCTACTTCAGTGGACATACGTCCCAAGATCAAATCCTGAGCATCAACAATATACCATTTACGTTCAATGTCGCCAGGGCGGACAGTCCATGTACTCATGGTTATCTCCATAGATTAAATGCAATCATCCATAACAAGCAAAAACTTGATTAGGGCTGCGCACCCTATGTACTACAATTTTGATGTCAAATTGTTTCACAGCTCCAAATGACGAGGACTCACATCCAAACACCCAAATGAAAATCACTTATCACTGCTCGCAGCAAATCACTACGTGTCATAATCCATTTCAGTTGCTCTTTTCCATAATAGGCACTACACCGATACGGCTTTCAACAAAAAGACGGGCAATCGTTACTAAATGCGCCGTCACCACATGATCACTCATTAAATCCGCCACCAAAATATCCTCTTTCCCTTGACCACAAGATATACAAATACCCTGTTCACAACCGCATCGCATTTTTTTATAAACCTCCGATAAAATATTTCATAGATAACGTTGCGATGTGTTTATTACTCTGAAAGTGCGAACATTAGATACCTAATAAAATTTTCTATTCAGACAATGGAGAAGGCCATGATGATCCAATAATTTCCAGTCCCTGCTGTATGAGTATACACAAAAATAACGGGATTTACCCTCACTTATTCAGTTTTAAATACTCGGGTTTAGTCTTTTATCTAGTATAATTAGAAAAAAAATTCTGACTATATTTTTTATATTCAGATTGAATCTATATATTTACCCATTATTTCTTAGCAGGAACATCCTCAGAATCCATTACAAGTATGGCAAATAATTCACTCACATCAAGACATTAAAACAACTTTTTCAAGCAAATATGGAGATGCAAATCGTAACTATTAATAGTGTTACTTTACGCAAACGAACTAAAATTCATAACTACTGCAACAATTATGGGCAATAAGAACAAACCAAAAAATAGCTAAAGAACACCTGTGGAATTATAAATAAAAGAAAAAATGATGAATATTTTTCATGGTCACATACGATGATAGACACACTGATCGTTAAATTACTGTTAATCCCATCACTACATCCACTTGCCCTGAATTTTCTAATGAAATAGAATGACCTATTATTTTTTCATCGTACACTTAAAAAATACATCATTTTAGCATGCTATCTACTTGAAATATTAAAATAATATTTTTTGCTTGAATGCAAGGATAACATCACCTATCTTGCGCAGCGTTTTATGGAGGTAATCATGGCAAAGCGTTGCGAAGTATGTGGAAAAGGACCAATGAGTGGTAATAATGTGAGTCATGCTCACAATACAACTCGTCGTCGTTTCCTACCTAATTTAAAAGATGTTCGTGCAGTTGTTTTAGGAAAAGTTAAGAAAGTTCGCGTATGTACTGCGTGTTTACGTTCTGGCAAAATTCAAAAAGCCGCCTAACTCATACTGGTTTATATTGATTTTAATAAAAAGCTCCCTTAAAGGGAGCTTTTTATGTTTCTAACATACAACAATAAAAGCAGTGCCTATTGACTACAGGACTCCATCCTTTCTATGTGGGAAAATGGGTCCGAGGCATCATGAATATTGCTATTTTTTGTTTCGGTATTCTATTATTATTGAGTAATTATATTGGCATGGGTGTCATGGTGATTACATCAATCAGTATCCTTGAACTTTATAAACTCTTCAACTCACAAACTATTTTTCAAGCATACAACAATGCTGTCATGGAAAAAATCTATCAAAATATTCACTGAAAAAAGAGCATGACAATGATTTATTTACCCTGAATTAAAGTCATATAATAGTTTTCAAGTATGAACATGACATTTAAATTAGGCTTCCGCCCACCACAAAACGTGATTGAGGCGATGGGTCCCCGCCTTCGCGAGGATGACAAAAAAAGAACCTCTCCTACTTGAATTACTATAAGTATCATTTCCTCAATTCAAAACCAAAAAAAAGGCGAGTCCGAAGACTCGCCTTTGCTATCACAAAGAAACTTCAAAAATGAAGTAAACCTTATTTGTAGTAAGAAATCATGCTTTCTAAAGAACGAACGTTAATCTTAGAAGCTTGACCTGCTGAACCAAATACTTCAAAACGTGCTTTACAGACATCTTTCATAGCATCCTTAGCAGCTTTGTAGAATTTACGTGGGTCAAAGTTTGATGGGTTTTCTTGCAAATGTTTACGAACAGCACCTGTAGAAGCCAAACGCAAATCGGTATCGATATTTACTTTACGAACACCAGATTTGATGCCTTTAACGATTTCTTCAACGGGTACACCATAAGTTTCGCCCAATTCACCACCAAAGTCATTGATGATTTTCAACCATTCTTGAGGAACAGAAGAAGAACCGTGCATGACCAAATGTGTATTTGGAAGTGCAGCATGAATTTCTTCAATGCGATCAATACGAAGTACTTCGCCAGTTGGTGGCTTCGTGAATTTATAAGCGCCATGTGATGTACCAATCGCGATTGCCAAAGCATCAACATTGGTTGCCTTAACGAAATCAACAGCTTCATCAACACCTGTCAAAAGCATGTCCATATCAAGCTTGCCTTCAGCACCATGACCATCTTCTTCGCCCATCATGCCCGTTTCCAAAGAACCCAAACAGCCAAGCTCACCCTCAACAGAAACACCACCAGCATGTGCCATATCAACCACTTGTTTGGTTACACCTACGTTGTATTCAAAAGAACCTGGTGTTTTGCAATCTGCTTCCAAAGAACCATCCATCATGACTGATGAAAAACCAGATTGGATTGAACGCAAACATACAGCTGGCTCAGAGCCGTGATCCTGATGCATGACAACTGGGATATGTGGATACTGTTCAACTGCTGCTGCAATCATGTGACGTAAGAAAGCTTCGCCTGCATAGCCACGTGCGCCAGCAGAACCTTGCATGATCACAGGTGAATTTACTTCGTTCGCAGCTTCCATGATTGCATGGACTTGCTCCATGTTGTTCACATTGAATGCCGGCATGCCATAGCTTTCTTCAGCTGCATGATCCAGTAATTGACGTAATGAAATTAGTGCCATTGTCGTTCTCCTTTTTATTGTCAAACGTTTTTAAAAACTGATTTAATTCTTAAAATTAAACCCAAAAATCAATCAATACTTACTATTTTCATCGCGTTCGTACCGCCAGATTCACCCATGGGGGTACCAAATGTCATGATGATCAGATCACCTTTATTTGCCAAACCATCGTTAAGCATTTTTTGTTTCATGTCGACTGTCGCCTTAGGTGCTTCTGTCGCTGTATATGTAATAGGCATGCATAATGGGATAACATTACGAAATAGGGTAACACGTCCCAATGTGCGGACTTCGGTGGTAAGTGCATAAATCGGCACATCACCCAAATGACGCGACATATACAAAACAGTATTACCACTATGTGTAAATGCAGCAATTGCCTTAATCGGCATCGAACGCGCTACTTCCATAGCTTGATGAGCAATGCACTCATCCACTGAAAGTGGTGGAAAGCGAGGGTCGCGTGTTTGCTTGGAAGGCATGACGCGTTGTTTTTCTGTTTCAAGACATGTGCGATGCATGGCTTCCACAGCCTCCACAGGATAATTACCAGCAGCTGACTCACCCGAAAGCATGACGGCATCGGTACCATCTAATACAGCATTGGCACAGTCATTCACTTCCGCACGTGTTGGAATCGGATTTTCA
>JAUZQM010000084.1 GCA_030950985.1 Mariprofundaceae bacterium
GGAAGTGCGGCTTTAGCCGCGCCGAATGAAGTATCAGGGCGCGGCTAAAGCCGCACTTTCAGAATAATGAAGACACAGAAACATTCATCCTCGAAATCCGATTAACAGACCACGGGATAATAATATGCGTAACATCAGCCACACATTAAAATTCAGCTGCTAATTTCAATGTGTACAATTTTTTACTACCCACAGTCGCATATTCACCCGTTAAATTTAAGAATGGAAAAATAGATAGCTTTGCGCCCACAGCCATTGTAGTCGATGTTTTTTTGTATTCTTTCAATCCCAAAATCCCCGTTGCAGCAATACCTTTAGGAGTTGATGTGGATTGAACCTGACCCATTTCAATATACGGTTTAAAAATCGGTAAATCAGCGCCTAACATCGCTGCAAAGCCAGTATCTTTTGCACTTAATTCAGGTACGCCTGTCAATTTACTTTGATAAGCACGGACATTAAATTCAACCATCGGCAAAGGAATCATTGAACCAAAAGCCATACGACCTTCATAGCCTGTAATTTTAATATTCGATGATGGCAGAGATGTATACATATAGCTAAAATCTAAGCCAAATGGAATACCAGCTGAAATACGCAATTTAGGAATCACCATCGCTGACTGTCTTGCATTTCCAAGCGCTTTCCATGCTGTGCTATTTACTTGCAAGGATGTTGCTTCCACACCTATTTGGAAGCCTACAGGAATAATACCTGCTGAATGGGGTTCAGCAGAATTGCTTGGATTCATCCAAATAGCTGCGGCTAAATCATCTGATATATTTTGAAAATTGGTTTGTCCTACAGCTTGCAAACCTTGAATGGTAAAAGCTGCTGCGGACGCTTGTGTTCCAGCCAATACCATTGATCCTGCCAATAAAATACCATGAATTCTTTTCATTGATTACACTCCTATTTTTTTAAGATTGACGGCGAGTTTAGGCTCCATGATGCCATTGGCAAACAAAACTTGCCATTTAGCTTGCTTGTTTCCATGCCTTACGAACTTGAAGTATACGTGCCAATAATGATGGAACAGGACGTAACGCATGACTGCGCACATCATGTTCCCATGTCAAAAGTGTTTGAACGGCATGATATATCTTTTCAATCATGACATAATCACCTGACCATTTCTGCATTGCCTGCTGTAAAGGCTCTACCAATATCGACACGATTAATTCACTGGGAACAGTCTTAACATACTTTTGAAGCCATGCTTCAATATCACCCAAATCCGCATGTTGAATCGATTGTGTCAATGCTTGCCATTGTAAACATGCGGCAACGATAGTTTCATCGTGAAGTGCTTGAACCCGTCCAGGGCAACCTTTTGCCAATGTTTCTGCCAATGTTAAAGCTTGTTCGGGCAATGCCATCGATTGTAAAACCTGATGAACATCATCCTTTTCAAGCGGGCTGCAATGTTCCAATAAACAACGAGAGCGTATGGTTTCAGGAAGCCCACTAATATCATGACAAACCATCAATAACAGCGTATCTGACGAGGGTTCTTCTAAACCTTTTAACACCGCATTTGCAGCCGCTAAATTCATATGGTTGGCATCATCTAAAATAAGTACACGCCGTTCACTTTGCATGCCTGTTAAGCCTAAAAAATCGAGCGCTTGGCGTATTTGTTCGACACGAATATCTCGCCGATACTGTTTTTTCTTTTCATTCCACGTTAAACCGACCTGTTCTAAATCAGGATGCGTACCTGCTTTAACCATTTGACAGGCATGACATTGCTGACATGGCAAGCCACTTTGCGTTAATGATTCACATAAATAGGTTTGTGACAACTGCTTTGCCAGCATGGCTTTGCCGATGCCTTTCATGCCATAGAACATCCAAGCATGCGGCAATTTTTGTTGTTGCAGTCGTTCCGTAAAGCGTTGCTGAATCGGTTCATGCCCCAACAATGTTTGAGTCAACATCGAATCTTTTTTTGAATAATTTGCTGAATCTGTTGTTGAATCGTCTCAATGGAAGCCGAAGCATCCAAACGAATCATACGTTCTTGATTCGCTTGATAGATATATCCAAAAGCTTGGTGAACACGTTGATGAAAAGCCATCGCTTCATCATCTAAGCGATTCGATGGTTCACCTGACTGTTGACGTTTTTCTAAGCGTAACATGGCTGTTTCAATGCTCACATCGAACCAAAATGTTTGATGTGGCACACACCCAGCTTCTGCAAATGCCAACATCGCGGTTAAATCTAGTTTTTCATCTAAACCTCGGGCTGCCAACTGATATGCCAAGGTTGAATCCGAATAGCGATCACATAAGACCCACACGCCCGCTTGTAATGCAGGTTGAATCACTTCTTTCACATGTTGCGCACGATCTGCCAAAAACATCAAGAGTTCACATTCAGGTATGGGCGTAAACTCTCCCGATAACAACAAGCGGCGAATTTCTACACCCAGTGGCGTACCCCCCGGTTGTTTTGTCTGCAAGACTTGCTTGCCTTGATGGCGTAACCATGCGGTTGTCAGTTGAAGTTGTGTGCTTTTACCACATCCATCCGCACCTTCAAAGGTGATCAATTGATTCAAACGATTGCCCCTATATTTTAGTCATATATAGTCATTCAAGCATGAAAGTATCGTCATTCCATGCTTAGGAAGTGTGGCTTTATCCACGCCCTGATACTTCATTCTGCGCGGCTAAAGCCGCACCCCCAGAGTCATGAACACACAGCAACGTCGTTCATCCCTAAAATTCAATGAAAAGATCGCTGGATGATGGTATGCACCATATTAGGGCATAAAAAAAACCTGCAAAAGCAGGCTTTTTTTTCAAAAAAATATTATCTAAAGAGAATCAAGGACACTTAGGTGCAATTTCTGGTAATGCAGCACGCAATCCAGCCCAACCCATACCTAAATTAGCTTGCTTACTTGTAATCAAAATCACCAATGCATTTGGCTTACCAGGTACTTCAGATACAAAGTGATATGTGTTTTCAGACGTCATTTGAATTTCTGTAAAACGAGGGCCTACATCAACACCACGTTGTGCTGCTATCATTTTTTGCACCGCAGTAACATTGCGTCCATGAATCATATCTACTGCCGCTGCTCCGACTGCATCCAAAAAGGATTGCGTGAAATAGGGAACAGAATGATAGGCTCCCAATAACATTCCACTTTGCAAATCAACTACACCACATCCCAGTGCACCACTCACATTATCCACGACATTTTTTAACGTATCATTTAAACTCATTGTTTTTTTCCTATCCTTCAAAAAATCAAATCTAGGTCTTCATAGTGTTTACACCATCAACCATTGATGGCAATCCTAGTCATTCTATCAATTCCATGTCAATTTATTTCCCATTATTTCCATTCTCTCTATGCTTGAACCATCTCAATGTATCAAAAGGTGATATGTATTCATGTGGATTGAACCACCTATCCAACTCAATGAACTCCCTCAAGAACCAGGGGTTTACCGCATGTTCAATGCAGAAAGAAAAGTCATTTATGTGGGTAAAGCCAGAAATTTACGCAAACGTGTTTCCAGTTATTTCCAACGTCAACCCGACGTGCCACGCACCCATGCGATGGTTCAACAAATTCGCGCCATTGAATTTACCTTAGCGACATCAGAAGCCGAAGCATTGATTCTTGAACACAACCTCATCAAACAGCTGAAACCTCGTTACAATGTATTACTCAAAGACTCTAAAACATACCCTTATTTGTTATTAACGGATGAATTATATCCAAAATTACGTCTTTTTCGCGGTAAACGTGAACTCGCAGGTGAATATTTTGGACCCTTTCCACACGCCCATGCCGTTCATCAAACCTTGCACAGTATGGAGACGATGTTTCAACTTCGTGATTGTGATGATGCCACCTTTAACCATCGAACGAGGCCTTGTATGCAGCATCAAATAGGGCGTTGTTCAGCGCCATGCTGCGATGTCGTGACGCATGTTGAATACCGTCAACAAGTACACGATGCTAGAAAATTTATCATGGGTGAAAATCAAGCCGTGTTAGAGCAATGGCAAGCAAATATGCAAGCAGCAGCATCAAGCATGAACTTTGAAAAAGCAGCTCAGTGGCGTGATAAAATTCAAGCCTTACAAAGTGTCCTCGCGGGCAGTGAACAGACTAATTTACCTGAAGATGCGGATGCTATTGTGATTATTCGTTGTGCAGAATGTGTCAGTATTAGCATGGGTGTGCGGCGAGCTCATTGTAATTTAGGCACCCACAGCATTCGCCTTCAACAAGCCAGTGATGCTGAAGATGAAGAAGTTTTACAAGCCTTTTTGATGGAACGTTACCAGCATGATGAACTTCCACAGGAAATGCTTTTACAGTGTGATAGTCATCTTTTACCCATGTTAAAAAATATTCTCACCTGTTTGAACCCTGACAAAGCCGTAACCCTTAAAACACCCAAACGTGGCGCACGCAAACAATGGCTTGATGAGATTCGTCGAACAGGTGAGCAACAACAATCAGGACAAAGTAAACACGATCAAAAACCTGCGTTTGAAGCCTTGGCGGAACTCTTAGCATTAACAGAAACACCACGTTTGATTGCGGCGGTCGATAATGCGCATTTAAGTGGGCAACATACCGTAGCGGCGGTGGTCTATGGTGGTTGGCAAGGTCCAGAAAAAAAATATTATCGCCGTTATCAATTGGATGAGACTACAAAAAACAAATATGTGCCTGATAGTGATGATTATGCTGCGATGGAAGCCGTATTATCACGATTTTATCGCGCCATTGCTGAAGGCAGTATGCCGAAACCAGACATCATGCTCATTGATGGCGGAAAAGGTCAGTTAGAGATTGCCATGCAAGCTGCACAAGCCGCTGGTTTAAAGGATTTCAAGCAAGTGGGTGTTGCCAAAGGTGTTCGTCGAACATTAAGCAACGAAGTTTTATATCCTTCTTGGCGTGATGATTCACTTCAACCCGCCATACACTCCCCTGCTTTGATGTTGATTGCGCGTGTTCGCGATGAATCCCATCGTTTTGCAGGTGAATACATGCGAAAACGCAAGAAAAAGAGCATGTTTCAATCAATATTAAACAGCATTGAAGGTGTCGGTTTAAACAAACGCACCACACTACTCAAGCATTTCGGTGGTATTGATGGCATCAAACGCGCCAGTCGCTCACAATTAGCACAAGTAAGCGGCATCTCAAGCACCTTAGCAGAACGTATTTTCAAACACTTGCATCAATAAGTGATGTTAGGTAATTTGATGAAAAAACGCGTCATCCGTAGTCCTTAAATTATAAATTTGGCATGCTTTGGAAGTGCGGCTAAAGCCGCACTTCCAGAGTAATGAACACACAGCAACGTTCATCCCCTAAATCCGATTAAAAGATCATGTGAATGACGCTTCTGTTTTTACCAAAGTTTTCAAAGATCCCCGATAAAAGATTTCGGGGATGACGTTTTTTTTCATCAAAGTGCATCCAAATGAAACGCGGTATGCAAAGCACGTACAGCCAGCTCAACATATTTTTCATCAAGGACCACGGTGACTTTTATTTCACTGGTTGTAATCATTTGAATATTGATATTTTCTTGCGATAACACGGCAAACATTTTTTGCGCCACACCTGCATGTGAACGCATGCCAACACCAATGATCGATACTTTCGCCACCGTATCATCGCCTTTGACCTTGCTTGCTTTTAATTCTGTGCAAAGCGTATGCAATAAATCCATCGTCGCGACATAATCAAGACGAGGAACAGTAAAGGTGATGTCCGTATACCCTTGTTCACTCACATTTTGAACAATCACATCGACATTAATATCAGCATCAGCCACAGGCCCTAATACCCGACTGGCAATCCCCGGTTGATCAGGAATCCCCTTAATCGTGACCTTGGCTTCATCCCGATGATAAGCCACACCTGTAATTTCTGCTCGTTCCATACCTATATCCTCACCACTGACGATGGTTCCTTGCACATCTTCAAAACTTGAACGCAAATGAATCGGCATATGAAAACGCATCGCCATTTCAACACTGCGTGTTTGTAAGACTTTGGCA
>JAUZQM010000085.1 GCA_030950985.1 Mariprofundaceae bacterium
CTTTTAGCATTTTCTTTTATCCTTGAAAATTATGGTAGAGGGATATAGGCATGGAACGCACACATTGTTCTGATTACACGAGTACCGCAAGAGTGTGCTTGATAGTGATTTGTCAGAATAATTGAGATATTGTTAGTAGTGGTGTCGATGTCTCCACAAGTTTCGGTGAGTAAACAGATTCAAAAAGTAAAGGGAAAAATATCGTATAAATTGCAACGTGAGTTTGAAGGGTTGAGGAAGGAATATTGGGATCAACGGATGTGGGCACACGGAATAGAATGATAATTTCAAGCTTGCCGATCTTGATCGAATGATTTTATTGGGCACCTACTCTTTAAAATAAAAGATTCTCGACACAAGTACTCGAAAGCAATGATGAGACTGAAAATTGGCACGTGTTTATTACTTTGGAAGTGCGAATTTAGCTTCGCTAAATTATCGCATAAGGGCAGTTCTAAATCTGTACTTACAAAGCATGAGATGATGTTTATTTTCCATTAAAGTGCGTACATCAACATGTTATATGGCGAAGCCGTTATCTTCGCTGAAATGATTAAAATTATGGGGTGAATTGAAAACACACTATATGCAATCATTATTTATTGCCTTGACATGGATTTCAATCTTCATAATGTTGCGGGAGATTAAAATAGCTTCATATAATTTTAACAAGGAGGGAGTATGAAAAATTCAGTATGGCTAATTATTGTTTCTGGCTTTGTTACAGGTATGGGTAATGGATCAGTATTTACAATTGCTACGCAACTTGCAATTGGTCGTGGACCTTTTGCAGAAGCAGGTGTTTGGGGTATGGATGCTTACTCACCATTTACTTTTGAAGGTTTTGGTAACTGGGTAATGATTCTGTTTGGCATTATTTTTGTGTTGATTTTAGGTTATGCATTAAAGCTTCATGGCGTTATTGAAGGTTTGCAAGAAGAATAAAGGAGAGCATTATGGCGGCGATAGCATCTGTATTGGGTATTGTTTTGGCGTTTTCTAGTATGTGGTTTGCATGGTATCTTTTGATGCCGGGGCAACACGACGATTAGAACAAACGTGTATAGTTTGATGGTAAAATTTTATTTTTAGAGGAAAGGAGTAAGTAAATGCTTAAGTATTTGTTTGCGAAAGAAAAGGATATTCCAGGCGGAAGCGCTTCGATTTTCTTTGGTTTTTCGTGTATTATGTGGTTTATTATTGGTACAGGACTTGGTTCGTTTAATGCGGCTAAATTAGCATTTCCGGATTTCTTTACACATTATTATGCCTTGCAATTTGGTCATATGCGCCAAGTACATGTTCATACTGTAATTTTTGGTTGGATTGTAGGCGCGTTTGCTGCATCAGCATTGTATATTGTTCCAGCACTAGGTAACACCAAGTTGTGGTCTGAAAAATTAGGTGTTTGGAATGCCTTATTGTGGAACTTAGGTTTGATGCTTGGTTTGAGCACTTTGTGGTTTGGTATGACTTCAGGTCGTGAGTATTCTGACTTCATGTGGCCAATTGATATATATATTGCGCTTTTCATGGTATTACCATTGTTTGTGAATATTTTCATGTCAATTGTTAATCGTCGTACGCAAGGTATTTATACCACGAACTGGTTCTTTGCAGGTTCATTTTTCATGCTAATTATCGTGTTCTTGATCGGTAACATGCCTGAATTTTTGCATTTAACAGGTTTAAACGAAGCGTATATGACATGGTGGTTTGCCCATAATGTATTGGGCTTGTTGATTACCCCTGTTGCAGCTGCGATTACATATTATATCGTTCCTAAAGTTACGGGTAACCCATTGTATTCACATCGTGTGGGTCATTTGCATTTTTGGTCGATTGTCGTGTTCTATTCGACACCAGCAGCGCATCACTTGATGAGCTCTCCATTGCCTGAATGGTTGAAATCATTCGCATCAGTTGAAGGTGTGTTGATTCTTGTACCAGCTGTTGCATATGTATGTAACATCTTGTTAACCATGCAAGGTCGTTGGTCTATGTTTGTTGAAAATCTTGAAATTAAATACACGATTACAGGTGTGTTGCTTGCGATTCCTTTGAATATGCAAGGTGGTTTCCAACAAACACGTGCGATTAACTGGTATGTACATGGTACAGGTTGGATTGTAGCACATGCTCACTTGGCATTGCTTGGTTTCTCAACGTTCGCTGAAGCAGCCGCTGTTTATTATGGTATGCAAACGATGTTGCGTCGTAAATTATACTCATTGAGTTTAGGTAACTTCCACTTCTGGATGTTGTTGATTGGTTTCTCATTGTACTGGGTATCCATGACGATTGCAGGTTTGATTCAAGGTGCGGGTAAAATCTATGAAGTGCCTTATTTGGACATCGTGATTGCAGAACATCCATATATGATTGTACGTTGGTTGGGCGGAACAATGGTCTTCTTGGGTAATATTGTATGGTTATACAATATGTACATGACAGTGAAACATGGTGAAAAATTAGAACATGGTGTGCTTCCACACGAAGTTGCCTACGTACGTTAAGCTTGAATCCTAGAGTCACCAATAGGTGGCTCTAGGTTAAGTTTGGAGATTCTAAAAAATATAGGGAGGACGGTTAAAATGGGATTCCGTGAATATCGAGTTGGATCGATTATGTTTGGTGTGGCACTAGCGACATCAATGATCATCACAATTTACATGCCGGGTTTGGACATATCGAATACAAAAGCAACAGCAACAGCCTTAGAAAAGCAATTGACCTATGGTAAAATCGCAGGATTTGACTTGGGTGATCCGTTTTTACATGGTGATGATAAGCCAATTAAGGTGATTCTGAAAAAAGATCCAAAAACAGGCGCTGTGATGGATGAAACAGCTGCATATGTGTTTAAACCAGGGACTTCATTGCCGAGTGGTTTGATTCATGATCAGATTAATGGCGAAGCGATCAACAAGCTAAGTGTAAGTTTGGGTAAAACAGATCAAGTAAGCGTGGAAGCTGGTGGTGTTTATTTGGTTGAAAAATCTGTGAAAAATGGTGTGGAAACACCGTATATTGAATTGGCAAGTGTAACACGTGGTTGGACGATTGATGCAACCTTGAAAGCTGCCGATCAAGAAATTCTAGCAGGTGCTGGTAAAACAATGTTTGTTCGTGAAGGTTGCTGGTGGTGTCATACACTGTTGCCAGAACAAACACATGATTGGCAGTCATTTGGTCGCCCTCCAATGTTGGGAGATTTCAATGGTGAATCACCTACTACTTTTGGTTCGGATCGTAAAGCACCCGATTTATTGCATGTAGGTTCACGTAATTCATCCAAAGAATGGATGATGATGCATTTCTTTAATCCTCGTTTGGTTCAACCTCATTCTATTATGCCTCGTTATGATTATTTATGGGGTGGTGTGGATAAAAAAGGTAATACCATTGATTTGAATCAATGGGATAAAGAATTTGTAGCATACCGTGATGGTGATCGTGTGTATCCACCAGAAGTTCCTGATTATGCGGATAATTCAGAAATCCGCTATCTTATTGATTTCGTTTTAAACTTGAAATAGGAGGGGAAAAATGTCAAAATTTTTACCATTATTGGATGGTTTAAAGTTAAATAAACCGCTGCATAGCTTGTCAAATGAACGTAAAATTAAAGAAGCTCAGCATATTTGGGAGCATGAAAGCTTGGGAGGGATTGCTGAAAACAACAATCCACTACCTCGCCCTGTGGTTGGTTTGTTGATTTTAACCTTTCTTACTGCCATTGCGTGGACTTTTCCATTGTTTGGTCAACGCCCCAATGCTGCTATTTTTTCTGATTATGTGACGTTAATGCATTCCTCACCCGTGCAACAGGTATTGCAAGATCCTACTTTAACCACGACTGCACGTGATAAAAAAGCCATGGCGATGATTGTGGATGCTTTGAAAGATTCGGATTCTCCGTTTGAATTTCAACGTATTCAACATCCAATTAGCATGAACGACTTGCGTATTATGGAACCCAAAATTGTTGAATTGCAAAATCAACATGTGGATTTGAGTGAATATTCGATTATTGGCAACGAAGTAGCTTTGGCTAACTTTGAAGGAAACTGGAAAGAAGATGGTACACGTAGCCGTGTTCAGCCTTGGTGGGATAAAGGTTACATGACTTCTGTCTATTATTTCTTTGGTTTTTGCTTTGCTGTGATTATTACTGTGAAACGTTTACCTCCCATTACTTGGAAGCCTGATCACACGATTGCTCATTAATATATAAAATAAGGAGATTTAATATGATTGATATGGACAATACTCAATTTGGTGGCTTGCTAATCATTGCTATCGCATTTTTGGTACCTTTTTTATATAGCTTTTTTGTAGATAATCATAAAAAAGGAACACCAGATCCACGTGATTCAGAACATCAATAGGATTGAATAGTGTGTGTTTAAAAAGGTCGCTCTTTGAGCGACTTTTTTTTTGTTCTATAGTCGTTCAAGTATGGTAATATTGTCATGCCCGAAATCTTTTATCGGGCATCTAATGTTTGAAATAAAAGACCCTCGATACAAGCACTCGAGAGTGACAATGAAGATTGTATAATACTCACTCTTAAGCGACTGCAATGATTTAACTGATGTTACGCATACCATGATCTTTTAATCGGATTTCGGGGGTGAATGTTGCTGCGTGTTCATTATTTTGGAAGTGCGGCTTTCGCCGCACTTCCAAAGCATTCTAAATTTAAAATTATTTTTTCCTTGCCTTGTGCCTGTATAAGTCGCTATTATGCGCGCCGCTTGAATGGGTACGATGTACTTATTTTGGTTTCGGTAGGATGCTGTAAAAAGCATAGGCTCGTAGCTCAGGGGTAGAGCACCACCTTGACATGGTGGGGGTCGGCGGTTCGAAACCGCCCGAGCCTACCATTTTTCTTGATCATATAGCCTCATTCTGGCTTGCCTGCCCTGCATTGTGTGGGGATTCTGAGGCAGAGGATGTTTTCCATGCATATTCAATTACCCGATGGTTCTTCGCGATTGCTAATCGATGGCGCTACTGCCTTTGATCTTGCTAAAGATATTGGTGAAGGTTTAGCGCGCGCAGTGATTGCCGCGAAAGTAAATGATCAACTATGTGATTTGTCGGCTGTTTTATCAGATGGTGATAGGGTTTCTCTGTTGACTGAAAAATCACCAGAAGGCTTAGACATTATTCGTCACTCTACATCTCATTTGATGGCGATGGCAGTGCAAGAAGTATTTCCAAGCGCACAAGTAACGATTGGTCCCGTGATTGATGATGGTTTTTATTATGATTTTGCCTTTGAACGTGCATTTACCCCTGAAGATTTGAAAATAATCGAAAAGAAAATGAAAGAAATTGCACGTCGTAAATTGCCGATTGTGCGTGAAGAATGGGCGCGTAATGATGCGATTTCTCATTTTGAAGCTTTGGGTGAGAAATATAAAGCATTATTGATTGCACGTATCCCTGAAGGTGAAACGGTGAGCCTTTATAAACAAGGCGAGTGGGCTGATTTATGTCGTGGACCCCATGTTCCCAATACCTCAAAACTCAAGCATTTTAAGTTGATGAAAGTATCGGGGGCATATTGGGAAGGCGATGCCAAAAATGAACAGTTACATCGTATTTATGGCACTGCATGGGCTTCTAAAGATGATTTAAAAGCATATTTATTCCGTTTAGAAGAAGCTGAAAAACGTGATCACCGTAAGCTTGCCAAAACATTGGATTTGTTTCATTTGCAAGATGAAGCGCCGGGGATGATTTTTTGGCACCCAAAGGGCTGGGCAGTTTGGCAAGTGGTCGAAAATGAAATTCGTTCGGTGATGCAGAATCATGGTTATCAGGAAATAAAAACCCCGCAGGTGGTTGATCGTAAGTTATGGGAAAAATCGGGACATTGGGAAAAGTTCCGTGATGATATGTTTACCACTAAGACGGATAATCGTGATTATGCGATTAAACCAATGAACTGCCCGTGCCATGTGCAAGTGTATAACCAAGCTTTGCATTCCTACCGTGATTTGCCGCTTCGTTTGGCAGAGTTTGGATCGTGTCATCGCAATGAACCTTCTGGAACCTTGCATGGTTTGATGCGTTTACGAAATTTTGTGCAAGATGATGCACATATTTTTTGTACTGAAAATCAGATTCAAGATGAAGTGAGTGATTTTATCGATTTGGTATTTGAAACCTATAAAAAATTTGGCTTTGAAGAAGTGATTATCTTTTTATCCGACCGCCCTGAAAAACGTGTGGGTACAGATGAACAATGGGATAAAGGCGAAGCTTCATTGCATGAAGCACTTCAATTGAAAGGCCTTGAATATGGCTTGAACCCTGGAGAAGGCGCATTTTACGGTCCTAAAATTGAGTTTTCTTTGAAGGATTGTTTAGGACGTGTGTGGCAATGTGGTACGATTCAAGTGGATTTCTCGATGCCTGGTCGTTTGGGTGCGGAATATATTGCTCAAGATAACAGTAAGAAAACGCCAGTGATGTTGCATCGGGCGATTTTAGGTTCTTTGGAACGATTTATTGGTATTTTGATTGAAGAGTATGAAGGAAAATTCCCTGTTTGGTTGGCACCAGTGCAAGCGATGGTGTGTAATATCTCTGATTCACAATCAGAATACGTGCAAGAAGTGATGCAAAAAATGTGTGATGCAGGTCTTCGTGTAGAATCAGACTTGCGAAATGAGAAAATCGGCTATAAAGTGCGCGCCCACACGTTGGATCGCGTGCCTTATATTTTGGTTGCTGGTGATCGTGAACGAGATGAGAAAACAATTTCCGTCCGAACGAGAAGCGGTGATGATTTAGGTGTCAAGACAGTGGATGCATGGATTGAAACAATGAAACTCATGCAAAAAGAATACAAGTAAGACCAGTAGGGGGCTTTCATCGCTAAGAAAGAGCTAGCAGTTAATTATGATATTGAGGCAGCAGAAATGCGTGTCATTGGTCATGATGGAGAGCAAATTGGTGTTTTAAAGCGTTTGGCTGCCATCGCCAAAGCAGAATCCGTAGGGCTTGATTTAATTATGATGTCACCCAATGCCCGACCACCTGTATGTAAGGTGATGGACTATGGGAAATATAAGTACGATCAAAGTAAAAAAGCCAATGAAGCCAAGAAAAAGCAACATGTGATTCAGGTCAAAGAAGTCAAGGTTCGCGCAAGTACCGAACAAAATGATTTGGAATTAAAAATTCGCAATGCTCGGAAGTTCTTGGAATCTGGTAATAAAGTTAAAGTTTCCTTACGTTTCCGTGGCCGTGAAATGGCTTATGTGGGACGTGGTAGAGAGCAATTGGAACATATTGCTGAGGAAGTAAAGGATTTGGGTAAGCCTGATAAAATACCCAATATGGAAGGTCGACAGATGATTATGATCATCAGTCCCTTGAAGAAATAGAGGTTGGTGATTTATGCCTAAGATGAAAACAAACAGTGGTGCTGCAAAACGTTTCTCAAAAACGGGTAGTGGTAAATGGAAGCGTAATAAAGCGAACGCTCAACATATTTTGACAAAAAAATCTCCGAAACGTATTCGTGGTTTCCGTGGAACAACACTTGTTGCCACATCAGATGTCAAAGCTTTGGAACGTTTAATTCCAGGTCGCTAATTCGTAGTTATTGGTTTAGGAGAGAAAAATGCCTCGCGTAAAATCAGGTGTTCAGGCGCATGCTCGCCATAAGAAAGTTATTAAAGCGGCTAAAGGTTATTATGGTCGTCGTAAAAATTGTTTCCGTGTCGCTACGCAAGCCGTTGATAAAGCGGGTCAGTATGCGTACCGAGATCGCAAAAATAAGAAGCGTACATTTCGTGCTTTATGGATTGCTCGTATCAATGCTGCTGCACGCTTGAATGATTTAAGCTATTCAAAATTTATGCACGGCTTGATGCAGGCGGGTATTGCATTGGATCGTAAAATATTGGCAGACATTGCAGTTCGTGATGCTGATGCGTTTGCTAAATTAGCCGAAACAGCGAAAGAAAATATTCAATAAGTGATTCATCATCGACTTTGCTCGATGTGATTTTTATTTATGGCAGGGCTATTATTAGCTCTGCCATTTTTGTTTGCTTTGGGAAAAGTCGGCATTCAATGGATGTTAAAATGAATTGTGGAAAAACAAGCATGTATCGCGGAGACATGGAAAGTATTCAGGTTATGTTTTTTTGTGTCGTTGTGATTTATAGAGGTTAATCATGAGTGAGTTGGATGCGTTAAAAGTGGCATTGAAAACCTTACAAGATAAAGCATTGGATGAGTTTTCTAACGCTGAATCGTTGCAAGCATTGCAAGTGCTGCGTGTAAGCTATTTGGGTAAAAAAGGCGAGTTAACCAGCGTGTTAAAAGGCGTGGGAAAGTTGCCGCCTAAAGAACGCCCTGTGATTGGTCAATTTGTGAATGCCAGCAAGCAGACCTTGTCAGAATCTTTGGAAAAAAGAGAAGCTTGTTTAGCCTTGAAAGAGAAACAAGTTCGTATTGAAGCGGAACGTATTGATGTGACGTTATCAGGTCGTACCTCAAGCAAGGGTTCTTTGCATCCCGTGCAACAAGGTTTGAATGAGATGACCGCAATTTTCTCTCAATTGGGTTTTGACATCGCTGAAGGTCCTGAAATTGAAGATGAATTTCATAATTTTGATGCCTTAAACATTCCTCAAGAACATCCAGCGCGTGCAATGCATGATACGTTTTTTTTTCATCCTGATGGTGATGAAAAAGCAAACCTTTTAAGAACGCATACGTCTCCAGTGCAAATTAGGACGATGAAAGCGTGTGTGGATGCAGGTGGTGAGCCACCCTTGGCGGTGGTTGCTACGGGTCGTGTTTATCGCTGTGATTATGATGTCACGCATTCGCCGATGTTTCATCAAGTTGAAGTATTTAAAGTAGATAAAAATATATCTTTGGCACACTTGAAAGGTGTGTTACAACATTTCTTATCGGCATATTTTGAGAAAGATGTACCGATTCGCTTGCGTCCCCATTATTTTCCGTTTACGGAACCTTCAGCCGAAGTGGATATTGCCTGTGTATTTTGTCATCAAAAAGGCTGTCGTGTGTGTAAGGGAAGTGGTTGGATTGAAGTATTGGGTAGCGGCATGATTCATCCGAATGTGCTGAAATCGGTAGGTATAGATAGCACGGTATATTCTGGTTTTGCTTTTGGTTTGGGCGTGGAGCGTTTGGTGATGCTAAAATATGGTATTCCTGATTTGCGATTATTTTTTGAAAACGATGTGCGTTTTTTACGGAGGATGGGAGCATGAAAATTCCATTATCTTGGTTAAAAGAACATACGCCTATCCAGAAGTCTGTTGAAGTCATTGCCGACACATTGGTGCGACTGGGTCATGAAGTGGAAGGTATTGAAACACCACGGAGTGCAGTAAAAGGTGTGCGTGTAGGTCATATTTTATCTATGGAAAAACACCCTGACGCAGATAAATTGCATTTATTAAGCATTGATGTGGGCGAAGTAGAACCTTTGGCTATTGTGTGTGGTGCATCGAATATGGGTGTCGGAGATAAAATACCTGTTGCCACAGTGGGTACAAGCCTACCCAATGGTTTAAAAATTAAAAAAGGTAAAATTCGTGGTCAAGCGAGCTTTGGCATGTGTTGCTCTGAAGCTGAACTTGGTTTAGCCGAAGATGCTGATGGTTTGTTGATTTTACCGAAAGATGCGCCAGTCGGTGACGAAGTGGGTACCTATTTAGCGCTTGAAGAAGCTGTGTTTGATTTGGATATTACCCCCAATCGTGGTGATTGCATGTCGATGCGTGGTATTGCGAGAGATTTGGCGGCAGATCAGGGATTACCCTTGATTGAACCAAGTGACGAAGCTGTGCAAGTGACTGAAAGTGTTTCAGCACCGAATGTTCGTGTTTTGGGTGAAGGTGATTGCCCACTTTATACAGCATGCCGTATTGATGGCATCAAGGTGGCGGCTTCCCCCGATTGGTTGCAAGCGCGATTGTTGGCAGCAGGGCTACGTCCGATTCATGGTGTGGTGGATGTTATCAATTATACCATGTTGGATTTAGGGCAACCGATGCACGCTTTTGATGCGGATACATTAAGTGGTGATATTGAAGTGCGCTTGGCAAAGGATGGTGAAACATTTGTGGCATTAGATGGGAGAGAAGTATCCCTTGATGCTTCCGACCTTGTGATTGCCGATGCGGAAAAAGTGATTGCTTTGGCGGGCATCATGGGTTCTGATCAGACAGGTGTGAGCGAATCAACCACGCAAATCATTTTAGAATCAGCCGCCTTTAAAGCGGCAAAAATTAGTACATCTCGCCGCACCAAAGGCTTGGTATCAGATTCGTCGATGCGTTTTGAACGGGGTGTTGATCCTGCTATGATTCGTGTTGCGATGAATCAAGCTTCTCAAATGATCATAAGCTTGTTTGGTGGCAAAGTAAGTGAAACCACCTGTGTTGGTGATGCGGAAGCTGTGATTCAAGATAAACATATTCAAGTGAGTATGCAGCGCATTGAAGCACGTTTGGGTGTTGATGTTCCTGAATCTGCAAATGACGTGCTTGAACGTATGGGCTTTAGCATTGTTCGAGATGATTCACAAGCTGATACACTGTTATTTTCTGTACCGAGTCATCGCCATGATGTGTCTATTGTTGAAGATATATCGGAAGAATATGCGCGTGTGATTGGTTTTGATGCCATTCCTGCCGTGATGCCTCCTTTGGCATCGATAAAACCAAGAAAAGTACAAAAAACGGTTGAATCAGCGGTGGAACAAGGCTTTGTACAAGTCATTAACTACGCGTTTATTGCTGCGGATGATCAGCGTTTATTTGTGCCCGATGATGGACGTGATTTGGTGTTGGCAAATCCGATTTCAGATGCCATGAGTGTGATGCGTCGTTCAGTCTTTCCGAGTTTGTTGAATACGGCAAAATACAATATGAACCGTCAGCAAACTGGCGTGGCATTGGTTGAGCTGGGCAGAGTCTATGAAGGACCGATGAGTCAACGCAAAGAAATCAATGTCATGGCTTGGCTCATGGCAGGTGAGTTACAAACGGATGCGTGGTATGAAAAAGCACGCAAAGCAGATTTTTTTGATATGAAAGGTGCTGTGGAAACATGGCTGACAGGCCGTGGTTTGACGGCTAGATTTATGGTTGATGATGATGTGCAAGGGTTTCAATCAGGTCAAACAGCAAAAATATTCGTGGGTAAATCGGTTGTTGGGCATGTTGGTAAAGTCGATGAAGCGATTGCATCACAGTATGATTTGGATACGAATGTGTTTGTTGCATCCGTGAATTTAGACTTACTTCATGCAGGCAAACAAGCGAAATTCCAACCGTTGCCAGAATTTCCATCAATTGAACGGGATTTGGTGTTTTTATTCGATAAAACGATTGCTTCAGAGAGTATCTTGCAAGCTGTACGCAAAGCATGTGGTCCATCATTAGTGGATGCACATATTTTTGATTTATATGATGGTCAAGGTGTGCCTGATGGTCAGGTGAGTCTGGGTATCCGTTTTGTCTTGCAGCATGCCAAGCGGACGTTAACGCAAGAAGATTCAGATCAAGCGATGCAAGCCGTGATTGAAGCGATGAAAACACATTTTGAGGCCGTTCTTCGGGGTTAATATGCAAGTGATGTCATGGCTTCTGCCATTACATATAAGCTGTGTGAGTATGCTTTTTGTATTATTTATATGGCGATTTTCATATATATGGCAAGGTCAATCGATTCCTTACCCTTGGCTCAAACGTGGCTTGCCTGATGTGGTGGATATTTGTGTTTTGATGACAGGCGTAAGTCTGGCAATGTATTTATCCATTAACCCTTGGGCTGATGCGTGGTTTGCGTTGAAGTTGCTGTTCATTTTGTTATATATTGTCATGGGTTTTATATGCTTCTCAGGGCGATTTTCCTTGCAAACAAAGTGTATAAGTGGCGTGACTTCGATAGCGTTGTTGTTTGGTATTGTGTACGTAGTGATGACAAGAAATATCAACTTTAGTTGAATATTTTGATAAAATAGGAGTGATTGATGTCTGAATTTCCAGAAAAAACATGTGATATTTCACGTTTGGTAAGCCATCCAAAATTGGTGGCAGCAACGTTAGCGGGTCAAAAAACACAACAACGTCGTGATGGTGTGTATGCGTATCCTAATGAAACCTTTGAGTTGGAAGGTGTGACATTTGTAGTGACTGATTTGAAACGTGCGCGTTTGGGCGATATGACGGAAGAAGATGTGCGAGCTGAAGGTTATCCATCCTTGGCCATGTACAAAGATTTAATTTTAAGAATGCATGAAGGCATGACATGGAATGATGAAGATTTGGTTTGGGTGCATAGCTTCCAGCGACAGGTTTAATTTTTCATGGCTAAATCGCTGTTTGTTTGTCAAAGCTGTGGTGCTGAACACCGTAAATGGGCAGGTCAATGCCCTGATTGCCGTGAATGGAATACGATTTCTGAACAAGTGATCGAAACACCCATGCGTGTGGGTAAAGCATCCAAGCCGATGACAACAACAGCGATTACCGATGTTGCCATGCATAAAACAGCGCGTCGTTCGACGGATATTGATGAGTTAGATCGTGTATTGGGCGGTGGTTTGGTGCCGGGTTCTGCCATTTTGATTGGCGGTAGCCCTGGTATTGGTAAATCGACTATTTTGTTGCAAGCCGCTGCAAAATTATCTGAGCAAGGCTCCGTGTTGTATATTACAGGTGAGGAATCGACGCAGCAGGTTCGCTTGCGTGGCGAACGAGTGAAGGCGATGCACCCTAATTTGCAATTGATGGCAGCGTGCGAATTGGAATCCATGTTGGCAACGATTGATGAGCAAAAATCGATTGTGGTGATTGTCGATTCGATTCAAACAACCGTCAGCAAACGTTTAAGCAGCGCACCAGGGACAGTCTCACAAGTCAGAGATTGTGCTTCAGCCTTGATTCAAAATTGTAAACGACATGGGCATGTGTTGATTTTAGTGGGGCATGTGACCAAAGATGGCGCTTTGGCTGGGCCACGTGTGTTGGAACATATGGTGGATGCTGTGCTTTATTTTGAAGGTGATCGCGGTCATGCCCATCGTATTTTACGCGCTGTAAAAAATCGTTTTGGTCCTTCAGGTGAGATTGGCGTGTTTGAAATGTCGGATGCGGGTTTAATCGGTATCCGTGATGCGTCGCGTTTATTTTTATCAGAACGTGCTGAAAACACATCAGGCTCGGTGGTGTTGGCATGTATGGAAGGCACACGTCCAATGTTGGTGGAAGTGCAGGCATTGGTTGCACCGACTGTTTATGCCACGCCCAAACGTTCATCGGTGGGGTTAGATATCAATCGTATTGCCATGTTGACGGCTGTTTTGGAACGTCGCATGGGCATTCCATTATCAGGCCATGATGTCTATGTGAATGTTGCTGGCGGCATGAAAATCAATGAACCAGCGGCAGATTTGGCAGTGTTATTGGCGATCTTATCCGCTTATCAAGATCGAGCCTTACCCCATGATATGATGGTGTTTGGCGAAGTGGGTTTGACAGGGGAAATTCGCCCTGTGGGTAGCCCTGAAAACCGTGTGCGTGAAGCTATCAATCTTGGTTTTACACAAATACTAATGCCCCATGAAAATCATGTAAGAGTGCAGGAGGCTAAACTTGCTGCTACGCTTCGCGAACAGACGTTAGAGCCAAGCTTTATTCCTGTGAAACATTTATCGGGTGCTGCTCAAATGGCGTTAACATAAATTTAGAATCACAGGTGATATGTTGTGAACTTTTTTGATTATATTCTGATTGGTTTGGTGGGGCTTTCCATGATTCTCTCGCTTTGGCGAGGTTTTGTGCGAGAAGTCATCTCACTGATTGGTTTGGTCGCAGCTTTTTTATTGGCAAGTCGTACATCAGGTGATGCAGGTGACTTTTTAAGTCAGTGGTTGCCCAATAGCACGGTGGCAGATGTAGCAGGTTTTGCTTTGGTGTTTGTGTTGGTGATGTTGGCGGTAGGTATTGTCGGTGCTGTGATACGAAAATTGGTTGATATGGCAGATTTAACGGCAACCGATCGAATGTTGGGTGTTTTTTTTGGCGTGGCACGTGGTTTTTTATTGATTGCAGTATCTTTCTTGATTTATACATCCTACAGCTCGGCCAAGCCTGTTTGGTTGAAACAAAGTATGTTAGCGCCGTATGCGATACAGCTTGGCAATTTATTAGGTCAAGCCATTCCCAAAGAATATCCATTTTCAAAAGCAGGTGGGGCAACATTGCCTTCTCCTCAGTTACCTAAGCTATTTCAGTCTACCAAAGAAATAATTCAACAACATATTAAGTGAGCCAATTATGAACCATGTTATAAACCACGCCGAAGATGATCATTTCCATGATGAATGCGGTGTTTTTGGTATTTTTAATTGCCCCGAAGCGGCCAATCAAACTTACTTAGGACTGTATGCTCAGCAGCATCGTGGGCAAGAGTCAGCAGGGATTGTGAGTACCGATGGACATAGCTTTAATAGTCACCGAGGCATGGGTTTGGTGGCAGATGTGTTTCAAAAAAGTGATATTGAACGTCTTGTTGGTCGTTCAGCCATTGGGCATGTGCGCTATTCTACATCGGGTGAATCAGGGTTAAGAAATTGCCAACCATTCACTTTTGAATATGTGCATGGTGGCATTTCAATGTGTCATAATGGTAACATTATCAATGCGCCTGAAGTACGCAAAGAGTTGGAAAAAGAAGGTGCGGTTTTTCAAAGCACTTCGGATACAGAAGTCTTGATGCATTTGGTTTCACGCAGTAAAGGCGAACGTATGCGAGATCGGGTGGGTGAGGCTGTACGCCGTTTGCAAGGTGGTTATTCACTATTGGTCTTGGTGGAAGATCGCATGGTCGGTGTGCGAGATCGCAATGGTTTACGACCTTTGGTATTGGGTAAACTCAATGATGCTTGGGTGTTGGCATCGGAAACGTGCGCATTTGATTTGGTGGGTGCGGAGTTTGTTCGGGATGTCAAAGCGGGTGAAATGGTCATTATTGAGCATGGTAAGCTAGAAAGCATGATGCCCTTTGACTCGACTGATCCTAAATTTTGTGTGTTTGAATATGTGTATTTTGCGCGTCCAGATTCCACTTTAGAAGGTGTTAATGTGTATGATGCCCGTTATAAAATTGGTGTTGAGCTGGGAAAAGAATCGCCTGTTGAGGCTGATTTAGTCGTACCCGTTCCAGATTCGGGTGTGCCGCCTGCGATGGGTTATGCGGAAGCAACGGGTATTCCTTTTCAATTGGGCTTGATTCGGAATCATTATATTGGTCGTACATTTATTGAACCTCAGCAATCTATTCGTAATTTTGGTGTGCGCTTAAAATTGAATCCGAATCGAGATATGATTAAGGGTAAACGTGTGGTGTTGGTCGATGATTCGATTGTTCGTGGGACAACGAGTCGTAAAATTGTGGAAATGATGCGTGCAGCAGGTGCTGCGGAAGTGCATATGCGTATTTCTAGCCCACCGACAAAGCATTCTTGTTTTTATGGTGTGGATACCCCTAATGCTGAAGATTTAATGGCGAATCAAATGAGTTTGGATGAAATGTGCTCTGCGATTCAAGCGGATTCATTGGAATTTGTATCGTTTGATGGCATGTATCGAGCAGTTGGTAAACCACAAAGCCAACATTGCGATGCTTGTTTTTCAGGGAACTACCCTGTGAAAGTGGATCAAGGACGTTCACCTCAATTATCTTTGTTGCGTTTTTTCAGCCGTAAACCATAAAATTTAAAAAGGGTTATAGTGGTTCAAGTATGAAGTTATCGTGCTAATATCGAGTGCTCAAAAAGTGAGTTTTCTAGTCGGGTATTATCTTGAAAGAATCATCACAAGCCATGTTTTACATGAAAGTAATAACGAAGATGCCGATAAAAAATTATGTAGCAACGTCATACTTGAACTACGAAATAATCCAAGATTCAACGCAGAAGGGAAATGAACGATGCTTTAAGAAATAAGCGGTGAAATTTCTGGTAGTGAAATAAGCGATTCGGCTTGCTCAATTGAGAAATCCTTAAATGCTTCTGGAATGGCGGCGAAACGTTTACCTTCACGATATACAATATACCAATGACGCATAATGGGAAAATCTTCCACATGGAGTACAACCAAGCGTTTGAGTGTTAATTCCATTTCAATCGTATGTAAAGATACAATACCCAAACCCAATTCGGCCATCACCGCTTGTTTTAACGCTTCAGATCGATTCATTTCCATGCCAGCAATCAGTTCAAGATTATGATGGGCAAAAAAACGTTCGGCGGCCATCCGTGTACCCGAATCAGGTTCGCGAACAATAAATGGCTCATCAGCCACCTCATGAAGCGGAATGGTCGAACGTGTTGCCAAAGGGTGCGAAGGTGCTGCAATGATAACCAAAGGGTTGCTCATAAAGGCAATTCCCAAGAGATGATGACCTTTGGGTGGCTGCCCCATAATCGCCATATCTGTAAGATTGTGTTCAACAGCATGCACCAAACCTGAACGGTTGCTTACATCCAAGGTGATCTTGACGTATGGATATTGACGTTTAAACGAAGCAATCAACTGGGGTGCAAAATAGTTGGCCGTTGAAGCCATGGTTAGATGTAGTTTTCCACGTTTTAACCCTTTTAAATCTTCCAAGACTGATTTGGCTTCGTTTAATTGCTGTTGAATATTTTCTGCATAGTTTAAAAGTTCTTTGCCCGCTTCGGTGAGTGTTACAATTTTTCCTAAACGTTCAAACAAGGGCAATCCAGCCAAGTCTTCCATGTTTTTCATTTGCATAGAAACAGCAGGTTGTGAGAGATAAAGTGCCTTGGCAGCATGGGTATAACTTTGATGCTTGGCGATTTCAGAAAAGATGCGAAGTTGCTTTAAAGTGAATGACATCGATTCAAAGTATAAGAAAAATTGATACTTGTCATTATAAGCTTTGATTCGACATGATATGAAGCCCGTGTAAGCTTCGCATCGTCGGGGAAGGAACTTTTCCGAAACAATTCCTTAGGGAGGAACATCGAACATGGATCAATCGAATCGTTACGCTGATTTAAGCCTGAATGAAGCAGACTTAATTGCAAATGGTAAGCATTTTCTTGTTGCCTATAAACTTATTCCAGCTGAAGGCTTCGGCTTTCTGGAAGTCGCTGCGCATATTGCGGCTGAATCTTCAACCGGTACCAATGTAGAAGTTTCTACGACTGATGATTTCACACGTGGCGTTGATGCTATGGTGTATGAGATCGATGAAACGGCCTTTGCTGATGGTAACAACGTCACAGGTGGCGGCTTGTTTAAAGTTGCATTCCCTGTTGAATTGTTTGATCCAAGCATTACCGATGGTGGCTTTAACATTTCACATTTATGGTCATTGATTCTTGGTAATAACCAAGGCATGGGCGATCATGAAGGTCTGCGTATGCTCGACTTCATGGTGCCTGAATACATGGTGAAACATTTTGATGGTCCAGCAGTCAATATTACGGATTTATGGAAAGTATTGGGTCGTCCTGAAGTAGATGGTGGCTATATTTCTGGTACGATCATTAAGCCTAAGTTGGGCTTGCGTCCTGAACCTTTTGCCAAAGCATGTTATGACTTCTGGCTGGGTGGTGATTTCATCAAGAATGATGAACCTCAAGCAAACCAACCTTTCTGCCCTATGAAAACAGTGATGCCTAAAATTGCAGAATCAATGGATCGTGCGCAACAAGAAACAGGTGAAGCGAAACTGTTCTCAGCCAATGCAACTGCCGATTTTTATGGTGAATGTATTGCACGTGGTGACTTTATCCTTGAATGTTTTGCCAAGTATGACAGTGCTGATCATGTTGCGTTCTTGATTGATGGTTTCGTATCCGGTCCTTCAGGTGTCACTACAGCTCGTCGTGCATTCCCTGATACTTTCTTACACTTCCATCGTGCAGGTCATGGTGCTATCACTTCTTATAAATCCCCAATGGGCATGGATCCATTGTGCTACATGAAATTGGTTCGTTTGATGGGTGCTTCTGGCATGCATACAGGCACCATGGGTTATGGCAAGATGGAAGGTCATGGCAAAGAAACTGTGCTTGCATATATGATTGAACGCGATGAATGCATGGGTCATTACTACAATCAAAAATGGTATGGCATGAAAGCAACAACGCCAATCATTTCAGGCGGTATGAATGCATTGCGTTTACCAGGTTTCTTCGAAAACTTGGGTCATGGCAATATTATCAACACATGTGGTGGTGGTGCTTTCGGTCATATCGACAGTCCTGCTGCGGGTGGTCAATCTTTGAATCAAGCATACAATTGCTGGAAAGAAGGTGCTGATCCAATCGAATACGCGAAAACTCATCCTCAATTTGCACGCGCATTTGATTCATTCCCAGGTGATGCTGATAAAATTTATGGCACTGACTGGCGTGAAAAAATCGGTTCACATAAATAAACCGATAGATTTCAAGATGTTTGAAAAAGGCCTCCACGCAAGTGGGGGCCTTTTTTTTGAGTGAATGATGATTCTTTTTTGTAACGATTTAGCATTATTGTGGAAGTGCGGCTTTAGCCGCGCCAAATCAAGTAT
>JAUZQM010000086.1 GCA_030950985.1 Mariprofundaceae bacterium
TTATTTGGTTTTTTTTTATCACTCTGTTGGGTTGTGGGGCCTGCGCCGCCCCTAATTTATTCTCTGGGCGTGTATCACCCCGCACTTCCAAAGCATGCCGAATTTAGAACCTAAGCCTAGGATGACGATTTTCTTCATCAAATCGCGTAATATTATTTATCATTTCTGAATGTTAGCATCTTCTGCTAATTCAAGACTATGATGTTCGATATCCGACTGAATTTGCTTGAGTAATTCACTGCGTTTGCCACCTTGGATGTGTTGGGCAGAGATGAAGGGCAAAAAGCGCAAGGTTACCGTTCCCGGTTTTTTAACAAATGCCTGCTTAGACCAACACGCTCCAGCATTATGCGCTAAAGGTAAAATACCGACATTGGCTTTTTGTGCGAGTGAAATTCCCCCCGGTTTGTAATCTCCCGCACTACCAAGGTTGGAGCGAGTGCCTTCAGGGAAAACAACCACCCATTTTCCTTGGTTAAGAAATTTAATGCCTTGCTTATTCACCTGTTTTATCGCTTCGCGTGGATTGTTACGGCGAATGGCAATCGCATCCAACACCCACAATGTCCAACCAAAAAAGGGAATATAAAACAACTCACGTTTTAAAATCCATACATAGGCTGGAATGAGCATGGGCATGGCAATAGTTTCAAGTGCTGATTGATGTTTTGCCATGAGAACACATGCCTCTTGCGGAATGTGTTCTTGCCCTTCGATAGTGATGCGAATGCCACAAATCAGACGTAAACTAAAAAGGACGCTATGCGTCCATGCTTTTGCCCAAAACCATGATGCGGCATAACCGAAAGGGCGAGAAATAATTACCAATATGGAATATATAAAGGTGAGACAAGCAAATATAAAGTTAAAGAAACAAGAGCGTATTACAAGCATTCATCTTGACCTAAAATAGCTGTCACAGCATGCAATAACGTAGGAAATGTTTGAATATCTGGATAAATTTCCTGAGATTTCTTGAAGATAGCATCAGCATCACCGTAACCACTTTGCACCAAAATAGGTGTGATACCACCCGCCACAGCCGCTTGAACATCACGCAATGAATCGCCAATCATCAGCACGGATTGAGGTTCATTGGATAAACCAAGTGCCGCCAAAGAAGATTCAATCATGCCTGCCAAAGGTTTGCGACAAAGACAAGCATCATCGGGGTGATGAGGGCAATAAGCAACATGATCCAAGCGACCTCCGAAATCTGTGATGGCTTGTATCATTTTATCATGAATAGCTTGAAATACATCTGGATGAATTGTTTTTCTCCCCAATGCGGATTGATTACTGACCAAACCAGTTTTAATGGCATGTTGTTTGAGTAAAGCAATGGCTTGTAAACTACCTGCAACAGGAATCCACTGTTCAGGGGTCAGGATGTAGTTTGGGGAGTCAATATTAATCACACCATCACGATCAAGAAGGATGGCTTTGGGTAAGTCTTTTTTACATGGCATGGCGGAAGCGTAACATAAAAACAAGGCAAAACGAGCGCAGGAAGTTCGTCAAAACCTTCAATATCAAGTTTCTTAAAGGGTTGATTTTGGCTCATTGTATTGCCTCGCTTCACATGTAAAGTATGAATATGAGCAAGATTAAAGCCAGTTGTAACGAGTCTGACAGAGCGTATATCATAGTTGGACTTTTGAAGGGATTGGATGATAATCAAACATGGAATGTATGCAGGAGAGTAATATGACAGACGATAGGATGCAGTTGGATGATGAATCGTTACGAAAGCTGATTGGTCGTAGAGTTCGCTATATGAACAAAGCATACGAAATTATCGATTTATTACTCGATGATAATTTGCTTATTTTATCAGCTGATGAAGGGGTAGATGTTCAAGAAGATAGTTATGGTCGCGCTCATCGCATGGTGCCGCATCAACAAAACTTACGTTTCAGGGATGCAGACAAAAAACCATCCCATATTTGGGATGATTTAATTTTTTTAGATGGACCGATGGAAACTGAAACTAACGCTTAAAACGCTCTAAAACAGGTTTCGGAACCAACGAAGAAACGTCGCCGCCCATGCTTGAAATTTCACGAATAAAGCTGGAGGAAACAAACGTGTAATCTTCACGAGCCATCACAAAAACGCTTTCAATGTTTTGATCCAAGTGACGATTCATACTTGCCATTTGAAACTCATATTCAAAATCGGAAGCGGCTCGTAGTCCACGCAATAAAGCAGCAGCATTATGTTTATGAGCTAAATCAACCAACAAACCTTTAAAGGCAACGGTTTTAATATTTTTTTCATCACACAATGACTCATTGACCATCGCTAAACGTGTTTCCAAATCAAACATCGGGCATTTTTTTGGATTTTCAGCAACACCAATAATCAATTGATCAAAAATCTTTAAGCCACGGTGCACCACATCCAGATGACCCAAGGTAATAGGGTCGAATGTTCCTGCATAAATGGCGATATGTTGTCTGTCTGAATTAGAGCGTGGCATGCTTGACCTTGCTTTCCATTCTGCGTGCCACCCAAACACCTACTTCAAATAAAATGTACATGGGAATGGCAAGCATAATTTGAGAAATAATATCTGGTGGCGTTAATATTGCCGAAAAAATAAATGCCCAAACAATCACATAACGACGTTTGGCAGCAAGACTATCGACATCCATAATATTCAATCGCGTTAGTGCAATGACAATAATAGGTACTTGAAAGCTGACACCAAACGCAAATAAAAGTTTGAGAACCAAGGTTAAATATTCTTTAATCGCAGGCATTGCTTGAATACTGTCACTCGAAAAGCTAAGAAAAAATGTAAAAATCATAGGAAATACCGCATAAAATGCGAAGGCAGCGCCCAAAAATAAGAGGACTAAGCTGGATATAAAAAAACCTAAAAACAATTTCCGTTCATGGTTGTATAGCCCCGGTGCGATAAAAGCCCAAGCTTGATAGAAAGTAATCGGTGCAGTGACAAAAACACTTAGCACTAAGGCAATTTTTAAGTACGTAAAAAATACATCGGGTGCATTCAAAAATACCAATGGAGTATGAGGTGGAAGGGCGGAACGCAATGGAATCGCCATGAAATCAAAAATCACGCTGGAAAAATTCATCAATACGATGACGCCCACCACATAAGCAATAATCGCAATTTGAAAGCGACGACGTAGTTCATGAAGGTGAGAAAGAATAGACGGGGGGTTATTTGTTTTTTGAGTCATCGTTTGTATTGAGCTTGCTATCCATACTACTCATGCCTTCATCAAGCGCATCTTTGGTTTCTTGTATGGGTTCTTTTAAGGCGCGGGTTTCTTGTTCAATTTGTTGTTTTACATCACCGACCCAAGCACGCCCTTGGCGAACGAGACGACCAATTTGAGCGAAAAATTCAGGTGTACGTTCAGGACCTAAAATTAAAAAGGCAATGCTACCAATGACCAGTAATTCAAGAAAGCCAATATCAGGCATAATATTGGAATCGCTTAATGAATTTGACGCTCTTTTTCATCAGCTTTGGGGGTGCTTGCTTTACTTTCATCATTCATGTTCGTGCGAAAACTACGAATCCCCTTGGCTAAACCTTCACCAATCGCAGGCAGACGTTTCGCGCCAAAAAGAACAATCACAATGACAAGAATTAAAATCAGTTCCATCGGTCCAAATCCAAACATCATCACTCCTGTACACCTTGAAATTTGCGCTGAATATAGCGATGGTACGAAAGAAAACAACGCGGAAGGGGATATTGATGCGCTTATTGCATGCTAGTTTGATTATTTCAGATTTACAAAGTGCTACAGAATTTTATGAAGGGGTTTTAGGGTTGAAGCGCGATGAACGTCCCAATTTGGGTTTTGAAGGCATCTTTTATCAATTAGGCTCAGGCCAACAATTGCATTTGATGAAGATTGATGACCCTTATCATGATTGTATTCATCCCCAACATGGTGGGCGAGATAGGCACTTGGCATTTGCGGTGAATAGTCTACAAGTGTTGGTTGATAAACTTGAGGCGGCTGGCATTCCTTTCACACGTAGTCGATCAGGTCGTGCGGCACTTTTTTGCCGTGACCCTGATGGTAATGGCATTGAACTTTGTGAAATTTAAATTCAGGAACCTTTCTTGGACATTAACCAAGCAATAATATCTTGGCGATCACGTTTGGATAAATGCGGTAATACCATGCGAGTATTGGCTTTCACCGCACGCGGATCAATCAGCCAAGCGGTGAGTGCTTCTTTATCCCATGTATCGAAGGGTACACCTTGAATGCTCGGTTTTTTGCCATAAATGCCTTGCAATGTAGGACCAACTTTGATGAAGTTACTCTTTAAATGATGGCATGGTCCACAACGTACCATCGCCACGGTGCCACCGCGTAAAGCATCGCCTTCTGCCCATGCTGACATCGGCAAAAGCAGGCTAATGAGTAGTAATTTTTTTATCATCGGGAGCTAATGCAAAAAATAAATCACCTTGTTTACCATGAAAAGTAAGCTGTACATGTAAATGATCTATTTTTTTATCATGGACATATAAAGCGCGACGATAAATACCCAATGCTCCATCGGGCATGGCTTGTTGCATCCGATCGTCATTGATTTGAATTTTCACCAATAAATCAGGAATATGTTTTTTTCCTTGTCGGTTCACAAAGATTAAAAACTCATTCATGCCATGCTGTAAAGTGTCAGGACGTGTTTCAAAATGAACCTTAAAGTTTTCCCAGCTCTGTTCAGGTGCTGTCCATACGGGTGTTGATGGCGAACATGCTGACAATAAAAGAAATACCAGCGTAGCAATTTTAATATGCATGATTGTTTACCTTATTTCCCATGGGCTTGTAGATAGCTTAACACTTCTTTTTTAACAGGTTCAGACATTGCGCCATAACCTGCTTGAGCTCGATGTTGTTGCATTAAATCGACCACACCCCTCCATTCCAAAGCTGTATGTTGATTGGGCATGGGTGGTCGGTGGCATGTCGAACATTGTTTGGAAAACTGCTTAAATCCTGTAGATGTTTGATCAGGGTAGAGATTGCTTGTTACAGGCGTTGTTGTTTTATCTTGCGAGCTACATGCAGTCAAAAACAACAACAAAAGTAAGCACAGGCTACTTATTTTCATGGCGTTCATCTTCCTCGTCTTCTGTCTCACCCTTATCAGGATCATACAACATGGTCATGACATACACGAAGCCACCAAAAACAATGATATACGCCAAAGCCGCTACATGCCCCCATGTGTACCAAGGACGCGGGCTACCCACACGATCACCCCAAAAAGGTAAACTCAAGCCATAAGCTGCAATCAATACGACTATAATAATGGCAAAAAACCAACGGGGCACGCGGTTAGACGATTCCAAGCCCACGCCACTGGCAATGATTTCATCATCAGTGAGACCTTTTTTCTTTGATTTAGGGCGTGATTGTCCGCCGCCAAATAAACGGGCATTATCTTCATCTTCACGCGTACGTGCATGTTGTTTATCATATTGGTTCATTCTTTTGCCCCCTCGCATAGTAAATAAATGGAAAGCTTGCTTTCCAACCATCATCACTGCTTGCATGCACGGTCACGCGATGCAAACCTTTTTTAATGTGCTGTGAAAAATGTAATAATATATCTTTTCGCTCGGCACTTTTGAATGTGGTTGTTGATTCATCCAATACATAGTCATCCGCATTCAAACCACTCACTTTAAAGTGCATCACTGCTGGCTGATAGCGTTTATGCGTCACATTGATACGGTAATCATAACTTGTCTTGTTTGCCAAAAGTTCAGCACTATCAACCACCAAAGTATACGGTTGATAATTGATAATTCCTCCTACAAAAATCGCTATACCCAATAGCGTTCCTGTCATCGCAGCTCGTCCACGACCTAAAAGTGAACCTAAACCATTGGTTTTATGACCATCCGCACCAAATTTGAAACTTAATAAACCAGCACCTGTCATTTTCTTACTTTTGCTATGCAGTTCATCACACGCCGCCACACAATCACCACAGTTAATACAACTATCAAACACTTGTGCTTGCCTAGGGTCAATATCTAAAAAACAACTATCCACACAATAATTACAATGTTCACAATCATCTAAACGCGCCGTATCATAAGCAATATGCAAGGTATCTTGCGTTTTAAATGAATGTTGCCAAACACGATAAATACACATGTATTTGCAAACAAGGTGACGCATAGCTCCCAC
>JAUZQM010000087.1 GCA_030950985.1 Mariprofundaceae bacterium
ACGCACCATGATAAGCAGATGATTTCAACTCGCTCCCTGCATAGCCAGCAAAATGAACACGGCTAGTCAATGCTACATCATTAACCCTGGACTGAAGTGAATTCAGCATTCCACCATCTGGTCCTGTGAATACTAAGTGTAGTGAAGAAAAAGTGTTCGCCAAAATAATAAATGCCTCAAGCAATAGGTCTGGTCCCTTAATTGGATTGAGCCTTCCCACAAAAAGCAAGTAATCCGCATCCCCAATACAGGCATGCTTACGAAACAACGTACTATCTACATAAGTAAAGTCTTCTAATCGCACGCCATTCGGGATATTTTGAATACGTTCTTCCAGCATTTCGTATTGCTTTAATACAGTTACTTCATCTTCAGCTATGGCAATGGCTGCACTGGCATGTGTCACTAGTGCATTACCGATCAGCCTGTTATACCAGCGTTTAAATCCCTGCGAACGGCCAAACAGCGATAGTGCACCAGCAGGACAAACCACATAAGATGTCCCCGTCATACGCGCCAGACAATAAATCACAGCATTGATAATCGTCCAGTGATTCATCAGATGAATAACATCAGCCTGACGTACCATACGATACATTATCAGTAACTTCGGCGCAGGCAGATACCAACGTTTGCTCCAGCAGGGCAATAGCACAACACTTTCAGATTCAGGCAATGCCGATGAATCAGAAATTGCAACGGAGAGTACGCGCGAAGTAATGCCCGTTATTTTCCCCATCGCCTCATGCAACTGGCGAATGCGCTCAACAGTGCCGCCGCCGGTAACTGGATCAAGGCTCATGTTTACATGCAAGATGTCCATTTAAGATGCTAACCCGTTAATTGTTATCATTCTGACAGCACATGCATTTTTACAAGTAATTCACGCAAAACCAACCTCAGTTTAAAATAGCTTATATAAAGAAAAACCAACACATTTGAGCTGGCTTTATGCTGTTTAACAGCTCGAAAGAACTCATCCATCGCGTCGAATCGACTCGCCCTGCTCACACCGCCGTCACGCATACATGTCACCACTCCAGGGATAAACCGAGCCTTTAAATTGCTCCCACCCCTTAAAAAAAATTCATAATCCATAGCTATTGTATAACGTTCATCAAAACCACCCACGCGCTGAAAAAAGCTTCTATTTATAAAGGATGTTGGGTGAGGAATTGTATTTCGTTTTAAAAACTCATGCCAAACAAAAAGACGACCATAGGGAGGCTCGACAGCTGCGAAATGATGATCACGAGCCACGCGTTGAAGTTGCCCAAAGACCACATCCTGATCCATATTTACCCTTAAATGTTCAGACATTTCTCGCAATACGCTGTTATTAGCAAAATAGTCATCCGCATTAAGGAAGATAACCCATTCTCCTTTTGCTTGCTCTAAACCCTGATTAAAAGCATGAGACAAACCACGATCTGGTTTAGAGTGCCAGTATGCTAGTGATTCCTGATATTTTTTTATGATGTTTATAGTACCATCTGTAGAACCACCATCAATTACTATATATTCAAACTTTTCAAAGTCCTGTAAAAGAACACTTTCCATACACTGTTGAATAAATTCTTCAGCATTATAACAAACAGTAATGATTGAGACTTCCAACTCAGACACTTTTATTCTCTCTATGTTCACTTACTTGATTCCTTTCTAATGAAAAAACCTCCTGTCGGAGATTTAGGTACTGGTAAACCATCAAAATTATTTCTCATGGGTGTTAAACTTCGACTGAAAAAAAGGACAACCTAAATTCAAAAGCTAAGAGACCTAAGTATGAAGCGCCACAATGAAGCTAAAACCCGAAGAAATTCAAGCTAATTATATTGAAACACAAAGTGCTGAATTACAACGAAAAAAACTCCTTCAAACAACGTATTACAGCACCCAGTCTGTCAACATAGTTTTTTAATAACTCTTATTTTCACCTTTTAAACTTATTTTTTAACTTGCATTTGACTTAAGATACTTTGTTAATACAAATATCATCTGGGCTTTCCGTTTTAAGATGATACAAATTGAATGACTAACTGCTCGCCATTGTGAGTCATCTCTTAATGACAAAAAAAGATAACAACTCGCAATATACGAGCAATAAGCCGAGCGACTCTAGCAATCAACCCAGTTTTTTGCCAGGTACTGACTGCCATCAATCACTTTAGTTTGTGGAGCTGCCAAGCTATCTAGTGTATTCCACATGATTCCTATGGAAGAACATATTGTCGTTTCAGAATCTTCGATGCAAAAATTACTCCAAAACATGGAGGTATTACTTCCTAAATTTTAACATCCCTGTGAATAGAGAGGCGCTAAAAAAACGCGTCATATGGTTGCGACGATGCGTATCTCCATTCATTTTCATTGAAAAAAAATCAGATAAATGCTGTAGATCAAGTTGAGGATCAACTCGAAAAAAGGGCAGTAAGAATTGCTACGTTAGCTGAAAGGAACGGCTTAACTGACAACAAAAAAAACTGTGCAAAAATTTCGCAACAAGATCAAATTATTGGCTAAAAAAGGTTTTACGAAAAAATGACCGATTAAACGCTAATTCATAATGATAGCAGCAAATATCCCGATGGTTTAATCGCTACATCACGATTGTTTAAGCAAGATTTTTCAGCCCCACTCACATGGCTTTTAGAACAATCTAAATCCTGATTGCTTACCTCTTCCAAAACCATATATTACTCAGGTTTTAAGAAATCCTATTTTTTTATACGTATTACTAGGAGTCAGCCTTATCTCTAGACATCTTTTTTAACCTGTTTTTGAATGGCTTCTTTTCTGTTGACAGGAATATCATGGGGCGCCTCAATACCAATACGAGCCTGTCCGCCCTTAATGCTTAATACATGAATTTTAATATCTTCACCAATGGTGATGACTTCTCCAGCTTTACGAGTAAGAATCAACATATGACGCCATGCCTCCTTGGCTTTTGCAATACGCGTTAAGACATCAGTTTGGCTGCCCAATGTTGTAAGCTTTGCACCAAAAAAGTCTGTAAAAAGAAAACAACCATCAATGCAATCATGGGCGAAAGATCCATACCCCCCATATACGGTACACGCTGACGAATCGGGAAAAGAATCGGTTCAGATATTTGATTGATGATGCGTACAATTGGATTATACGGATCGGGTGATACCCAGGATAGAACAGCCCGAGCAATCACCACAAACATCACCAAAGTAAGCGCCATATCGATCAAACCAGCTAAAGCTTGTATGAAATATCCAACATAAATCATGATGACAATGCTTTCGATCGCTTACTCGCAGCGTTCACACCTTTACGAACTGCCGTTGGCATTCCGCAATCATACATTTCATCAAGTGCTGCTTGTGTCGTTCCACCCGGGCTGGTGACTTGTTCGCGTAATTGAGCTGCATCACGCCCACTTTCCACCAACATTTTACCTGCACCCAAGGCTGTTTGACTGGCAAGTTGTGCTGCCAATGCCTTTGGTAGCCCCAATGCCTCACCGGCTGCTTGTATGACTTCTGCCAATAAAAAGAAATAAGCAGGACCACTGCCTGATACAGCGGTAACCGCATGCAAATGTTTTTCGTCAGCCACCCAAGCCGTTTTGCCCGAAGAAGCTAAAATATATTCAGCCCGCTGTTTATGCAATGCATCCGATTCACTATACAACACCGACATACCTTCACCCACCAACGCAGGTGTATTGGGCATCACACGTACCAAACCGACATCTGATGTTGATAACCTTTTTTTCAAACAAGCCATTTCCACACCTGCTGCAATACTAATCACCGTCATGAATGGGCGAACACTGCTAGCAATATGCTGCACAACATCATTGATTTGTTTTGGTTTGACTGCCAATACAATGGTATCCGCGTGTTGAATAGCGCATAAATTATCTTGCTCAACATGCACACCATATTGTTTTTTCAAAGCATCTAATCGTTCTTCTTTGACATCACTGACACAAATTAGTTCAGGCTTATGCCCTGAAGAAATCAAACCTGAAATCATTGCTTCGGCCATGTTGCCGCCACCGATAAATGTTATATTTAATGTTTTCATCATCACCTTTTACCCTTGACGCGATGGTAACAGTGGATACTCAGAGAATAAGCTACTCCCCAATCGAACCATGGTCGCACCTTCTTCCACCGCAATCTTCCAATCACCACTCATACCCATAGACAGTTGGCGAACGCTGCCATCTTGCCGTTGTAAGTCATCCCGAAGCTTGTGTAAGGTTCGAAAAGACAATCGTACATGGTTATCTTTGGCTGCCATCCCCATCAAACCAATGATTTCCAAGGATGGTAGTTCGTTCACTTTATCATAAAAATCTTTCAATGTTTCAGGCAAGACACCTTGCTTTTGTGATTCACCTGAAATATTCACTTGAATCAAACAAGGAAGTTTCCGTCCTTTTACATGGCTTGACACCTTTTCCGCGATATCTAAATCGGCTAAGGAATGCCACATAGTCGCATATTGTGCGATATATTTTGCTTTATTCTTCTGTAATGGACCAATGAAATGCCAGTTCACTTTCGGAAACATTTTCGCCCGATCACGTAAATTTTGCGGCCGCGATTCAGCGAAATCAACTTGTCCAGCATCGATAAGTATTTGAACAGCTTCATCCGTCGTATATTTAGACACTGCCAACAAACGTGTATCACTACGTGTTAATATGCTTGCAATATCTTGCCAATGGTTCACCAAGCTCATAATTTCTCCTTATAATGTTCTTTGGCATGTCCCATCAAAAATAAGAACACCAGATTCTAATTCAATCTGACGGACATCTTTCTTTAAAGCCTGCAAAGCTCCTTGGATGAATAGTCCCTCCTTCGACAAGAACCGCATGACTTGATCATGCCTTAGACCATTAGCATCTCTGATAAACCTGTGATTGTGATGTAGCTAAATAAGTAGTCTGTGTAAAGTTCAATATCTTGAATTTTGTCATTTTCAAAGGTTAGCATATCTGCTGGGTGCGTAACATCAGATCTTATTTTTTTGGTATGTTATTTAAATATCAATGTGATTACTATACACAATACCTTCGCCAAAAATTGATAGGGTAGCCTCTTTGCCATAGCATGATTTTTTTCAAAAAAAATAACCTAACAACATAAGCTACCCATGATCGAAATAATGCGCACTCTACTGCCAATAGGCAATATTCTGGATTCAAAAACATTTAAACAGCTTAAAATTATCACTGAGGCAGCACTCTCGATGACGGGACGAATGACGATGTTGGGCT
>JAUZQM010000088.1 GCA_030950985.1 Mariprofundaceae bacterium
TTCAACGTTTGGAATTTTATAGCCATGATGAACTGATACAGATTGTAAGCCGCTCATCCAAGCTACTCAAAATCCCTTGTACGGATGATGGCTCTTTAGAAATTGCTTGTCGCTCACGTGGAACGCCTCGTATTGCCAATCGTTTGTTGCGTCGCGTACGTGATTTTGCCGAAGTAAAATATGAGGGTTTAATCAATCAACAGGTTGCTGATTCATCACTGGATAACCTTGAAGTCGATACCTTGGGACTCGATCAAATGGATCGGCGTTTATTGCTAACCTTAATTGAACGCTACAATGGTGGTCCTGCTGGTTTGGATACTTTAGCCGCATCGATTGCGGAAGAACGTGATACGATTGAAGATGTTTTAGAGCCTTTTTTAATGCAACAAGGCTTAATTTCACGCACACCACGCGGTCGTATCGCGACCGCATTAGCTTATCAACATTTAGGAAAAATATTGCCTGATGATGACACAACTCAGGGTAAGTTATTGTGATTTTTAGCTTTCCTATCCGCGTTTATTATGAAGATACCGACCATGCAGGTGTAGTTTATTATGCCAACTATCTAAAATTCATGGAACGTGGTCGCACAGAAATGTTACGTTCTTATGGCATTGAACAAAGTCAGCTGCAAGCGAATCATGGTGTGGTGTTTGCGGTTACTGAAGCCAATATTCGTTACTTGATGCCAGCTCGTTTTGATGATGCTTTGCATGTTGAAAGTCAGATTCTCACACTCAAAGGCGCACGTTTAAGTTTTTTACAAAAAATTTACAGACATAAAACTTTATTAACTGAAGCAAGCATTCATTTGGCGTGCATGGATTTGAAAGGTAAACCTAAACGGATTCCGTCAGCTATTTTAACGGTATTTCAAGAAAAAAAGCATGCCTTGAGCTGTAAAAAATTCCCATTCAATCAAGCTTGAAGATAAAGATAAAATAGTTGTTTTGCAGCGATGCGGATGGTTGGCTATGCTGCGCCACCCTTGAAACAAATATAGCTTATACATTTGGAGACTCTCGTCATGATAGATCGCACTTACTGTGGTGATTTTCGTAGTACACATCTTAGGCAACAGGTTCGCCTGAATGGTTGGGTTGAAACCAATCGTGATCATGGTGGTGTGATTTTTTTAGATATTCGTGATCGTTCGGGCATCGTGCAAGTGGTCGCTCATCCTGATACACCTGAGATGCATGCTTTGGCGCATTCCATGCGTCAACAAAATGTCGTTGAAGTGATTGGTGAAGTCATTTCGCGTGGTGACGATTCAGTCAACCCCAAGCTTCCTACAGGTGAAATTGAAATCAAAATTTCTCAATTAACCTTGTTAAATCGTGCTGAAACACCGCCATTTCCAATTGAAGATGATTGCAATACAGGTGAGCAACATCGACTCGAATATCGTTATTTGGATTTGCGTCGCCCTGTGATGCAAAAGAATTTAATATTGCGTCATAAAGTCACCCATGCAGCGCGTAATTATTTGGACAGCCAAGATTTTTTAGATGTTGAAACACCTATTTTGAATAAATCGACACCAGAAGGCGCTCGTGATTATTTGGTACCTTCCCGTGTCTATCCCGGTTCCTTTTACGCTTTGCCACAAAGCCCACAGTTGTTTAAACAATTGTTAATGGTCGCAGGTGTGGATCGATATTATCAAATTGCACGTTGTTTCCGTGATGAAGATTTGCGTGCTGATCGTCAACCTGAATTTACCCAAGTCGATTTGGAAATGTCTTTTGTGAATCAAGATGAGATTATGGCTGTAGCGGAAGGTTTGATTTCATCGATGTTTGAAGCAGGTATGGGCAAAGCACCTGATGCACCGTTTCCTCGCATGACCTATGCCGACGCTATGGATAAATATGGTCTTGATCGCCCTGATGTACGTTTTGGGTTGGAACATATCGATGTGACAGACTTGATGAAATCGGTGGATTTCAAGGTATTTAGTGGACCTGCCAACAACGGTGGTTTGGTAAAAGTCATTCGTGTTCCCAATGGCAATAGCCTGTTAAGCCGTAAGAAAATTGATAATTATACCAAGTTTGTGTCCATTTATGGTGCAAAAGGCTTGGCATATATCAAGGTCAATGATAAAGATGATATTCCAAAGGGTTTGCAATCACCGATTGTCAAAAACTTATCTGAAGATGTATTAAACGCTTTGATTGAACGTTGTGGTGCTGAAAATGGTGATTTATTGTTCTTTGGCGCAGACACAAAAGAAATTGTCAACAATGCTTTGGGTTATTTGCGCGTCGAATTAGGCAAAGATTTGGGACTGTTTGATGTGAAGTCGAATCAATTTGTTTGGGTTGTCGATTTTCCAATGTTTGAATGGGATGCTGAAAACAAACGCCCACAAGCTTTGCATCACCCATTTACAGCACCTTACCCAGAAGATTTGGATAAGCTTGAAACAGCACCTCTTGACATGCGTTCTCAAGCCTATGATTTGGTTTGGAATGGTACGGAAATTGGTGGTGGCTCGATTCGTATTCATGATTCAAAAGTGCAATCGCGTGTCTTAAAAGCCTTGAATATTTCTGATGAAGAAGCCAATGATAAATTTGGTTTCCTATTGAATGCATTGAAATATGGCGCACCACCGCATGGTGGTTTGGCATTTGGTTTGGATCGTGTCATCAGTTTGATGGTCAATGCAGAATCGATTCGTGATGTCATTGCCTTTCCAAAAACACAGCGTGCTGCTGACCCAATGGCTGATTCACCCTCTGAAGTCGGTGATATGCAGTGGAAAGAGCTTGGTTTGCGTAAACGTCGTACCGTGAGTGATGTCACCAGTGATTGACAGTTAAGAAACAGAAAAGAATAATTAAGCCATGAATCTATGGTTTATTTTGCTGATAAGTTTGGGTTTGGTGGCGTGTGCTAGCAAACCTCCCATTCAAGAAATGGCTGCTGCCCGCTCATCGGTTCAAATGGCTCATCAATTAATGAAGCCATCCGATGCTTCGCTACCTGCATTGAAAAGTGCCGAAACAGCCCTGAAAGAAGCCGTGCAAGCCCTTCAAAAGAAACGTTATCAACATGCTCGGATTCAGGCTTTAAAAGCCAAGCATGATGCACAACGTGCCGTAAGAATATTACAGAAAACACCTGCATCCATGTAGTGATTGTTTATATCAATCCCTACAAATTATATCCTAAAGAGGTTTTAATCATGTCATTTGATCATATTATACTGCCCGAATCGGGCGAAAAAATAACCATGGGTGATGATGGCAATCTCAATGTTCCCAATCAACCAATTATAACCTTCATTGAAGGTGATGGCATTGGCCCTGATATTTGGGCTGCGACACGCAAAATGTTGGATGCAGCTGTAGAAAAAGCGTATGCAGGTGAGCGAAAGTTAGCTTGGATGGAAGTGTTTGCTGGTGAAAAAGCATGGAATCTTTATGGACAAAGCGATGATGCTTGGTTACCTGATGAAACCTTGGCGGCCTTCAATGAATACCTGATTGGTTTGAAAGGTCCTTTGACCACACCCATTGGTGAAGGATTTACATCGCTCAATGTCGCATTGCGTCAAAAATTAGATTTGTACACATGCTTACGTCCTGTCAAATATTTTGAGGGCGTACCTTCACCTGTAAAACGCCCTCAAGATGTAAATATAACTATTTTCCGTGAAAATACTGAAGATATTTATGTAGGTATTGAATGGGCTGCGGGTTCAGATGACGTTAAGAAAGTCATTGATTTTCTACAAAATGAAATGGGTGTAACTAAAATTCGCTTTCCTGAATCATCAGGCATTGGTATTAAACCTGTTTCCAGTGAAGGCACAAAACGCTTGGTTCGCGCTGCCATTGAGTATGCCATTAAAAATGAATTAAAATTCGTTACATTGGTGCATAAAGGCAACATCATGAAGTACACGGAAGGTGGTTTCCGCAACTGGGGATATGAAGTCGCCAAAGAAGAATTTGGTGCTGTCGAAATCGGTGATGGCCCTTGGTGTGAATTGCCCAATGGTATTATTATCAAAGATTCTATTGCTGATATTGCGTTGCAACAAGTGTTAACCCGTGCGACAGAATTTGATGTGATTGCGACTTTGAATTTGAATGGTGATTACATCTCCGATGCTTTGGCTGCACAAGTCGGTGGTATTGGTATTGCACCGGGTGCGAATATCAACTATTTGACAGGTCATGCGATTTTTGAAGCAACCCACGGCACAGCTCCTAAATATACAGGAAAAAATATGGTCAACCCATCATCCATGACACTTTCAGGTGGCATGATGTTGCGTTATATGGGCTGGGATGAGGCTGCTGATTTGATTGAAAAAGGTATCACAGGTGCCATTACTGCAAAAACAGTAACCTATGATTTTGAACGTTTGATGGATGGTGCAGTTAAACTATCAACATCTGAATTTGGCGATGCGGTGATTGAACATATGAATGATACCGCCATCTCTGATGAAGAAACAAATCAATTTGATGATTTAGCAGATAAATTCCAAGAAGAATTTGAAGCAGGTACTGATAAAACAACTGAATTTGCACACTCAGCTTTGGAAATGGCACGTGAAAAATTAACTCTGGCTGGGCGTTTTACAGAAGAACAAGGACAAAAGTTGAAAGTCTTTATGGAAAATGACTTTTTTCGTATTGCCACAAGCATGAAAGATGATGCCAAAGAAAAGTTAAACCCCGCACGCTTGGGAACGGGTGCGTTATCTTCAATTGCTTCATTGTTACAAGCTGCAGGGTCTGCCATTTCAGGCATGGCAGAAAAAACAGAAGAATCATTGGTTTGTCGTTCAGGTGATATTACCAGTGCAGGTCGTTTAACTTGTAAATCTTGTGGACACACCTTGGAATTTAAAAAGACAGGACGCATTCCTCCTTGCCCTGAATGCCATACCACTGAATTTACCAAGGGCTATTAAAGTCGTATAAGAATCCCCGATAAAATATTTCGGGGATTTAAAGCATTAAAAAGGCGCGGAAGATTCCGCGCCTTTTTAATTTAACTGATGTTACGCACTCCATTATTCCGTGGTCTTTTAATCGGTTTTCAGGGAT
>JAUZQM010000089.1 GCA_030950985.1 Mariprofundaceae bacterium
AATGAAGATATTACTGAACACCTTTTAACAGGCGCAGTGAAGGCGTTGATTGAACATGGGGCAAGCCAAGAGAATGTGCATGTTTTTCATGTTCCGGGAGCTTTGGAAATACCAACCATCGCATCGGCATTGTATGAAACAGAACGCTATGATGCTTTGGTTTGTTTGGGTTGTGTGATTAAGGGTGATACCGCACATTTTGAGCATGTTTGCCGTGTGACAATGGATAGTATTGGACGTTTGGCACAAATCGGTGAAATACCTGTCACCAATGGTGTTTTAACCGTCGATACGCATGAGCAAGCAGTTGAACGTATCGGTGGCACACATGGTCATAAAGGTGAAGAAGCCGCGCTTACCGCCGTTGAAATCGCCACTATTTTAAAAACCATTGGGGAAACATCATGAATCAAACAAAGTCATCAACAGGGTCTAATCGACATTTGGCTCGTGAATCAGCTTTGGAAGCCTTGTATGCATGGCACAGTAGCGAATGTGATAATAGCGCAATTCCAGGCTTGATTGCAGGTCGCATCGCTGAAGAAGAACGTAAGCAGCAAGATGTTGAATATATGCGGCTTATGGTTCATGGCGTGATTGAACAAAAAGATACCTTGGATGCCCAAATTAGCACAGTGATTAAACGCAGCTTACGCAGTGTTGCCACGTTAGAATTGAATATTTTACGTTTATCGACATGGGAAATGACGATACGTTTGGAAATTCCTTATAAAGTAATTATTAATGAAGCCTTGGAATTAGCACGTGATTATACCGATGAGTCTGCACGTGGTTTCATCAATGGAGTCTTGGATAAACTTGCCAAACAACTTCGTGCTTCAGAAATTGATCTTAAGAACTAATCTGACACAGTTTGATCTAAATTCAGCATGCTTTTGGGAGTACGGCTAAAGCCGCACTTCCAGAGTTATGAACACACAGTACGTCATCCTCAAAATCCGATTAAAAAATTATGGGAATGGCGGTATGGGTAACATCTGTTTAAAAATAAGAGGCAACACCGTGAATCAATCCGAACCTTCAAACAACAAACCTCAACGTATTCTTTCAGGTATGCGTCCAACAGGACGCTTACACCTTGGGCATTACAAAGGTGTCCTTGAAAATTGGTTACAGTTGCAAAACAGTGAACAATGTTTCTTTTTTGCGGCGGATTGGCATGCCTTGACCACTGATTATGCAAACCCTGAGGTGGTCAAAAACACCATTTGGGATATGTTGATTGATTGGTTGGCGGTCGGCATTGACCCTGAAAAAAGCACGCTATTTATTCAATCTGAAGTGCCAGAACATGCGGAATTACATTTACTTTTTTCATTTATGACCCCTTTATCGTGGTTGGAACGTGTCCCAACCTATAAAGATCAAATTAAAGAATTGCGTGAAAAAGATTTGGGAACGTATGGTTTTTTAGGTTATCCACTGCTTCAATCGGCAGATATTTTAATGTATCGCGCTGATGCCGTGCCTATTGGTGAGGATCAAGTGCCACATATTGAATTAACACGCGAAATCGCTCGTCGATTTAATCATTTGTATCGCAAGGGTATTCCACCACTCTTTCCAGAACCTCAATCATTGCTGATGCCGACATCCAAACTCCCTGGTTTAGATGGTCGTAAAATGAGTAAATCGTATGGCAACACCATTGAATTGAGCGAAACTTGGAAAACAACCGAAAAGAAAGTGAAACAAATGCTTACCGATCCTGCACGCAAATTAAGAACCGATGCAGGCACACCTGAAAAATGTCCTGTTTGGGATTTTCATCAAGTCTATTCCACAGAAGAAGAACGCACATGGGTCAAGGAAGGTTGTACAAGTGCCTCGATTGGCTGTGTGGATTGTAAAGGCTGTTTGCTCAAACATTTGGAAGAAGAATTGCAACCGATACGTGAGCGTCGAGCTGATATTGCAGCTCATCCTGATGATCTGCGTGACATCATGAAAGTAGGCAATGAAAAAGCACGTCGTGAAGCATCACGCACGATGGAAAAAGTACGTAAAAGCTTAAAAATGGGTTATCGGGTGTAATATCGTAATCCAAGTATGAAGTTAGTATATAAGCTGTATTGTTAGCTCCCCTCGTCACCCTCGAGTGCTTGTGTCGAGGATCTTTTGTTTCAAACATTAGATGCCCAATAAATAAATAATGTTACGCACTTTGATGAAAAAGAGGCACTACCCTAAGGTTATTTGAGAGTACGGATGCGGCCATGCCTTCTTAATACTTCATTCGGCGCGGCTAAAGACCGCACTTCCAGAATGATCAACATACAGCAACATCATGCCCGAAATCTTTTATCGGAAATTTATGGTTTAAGTAGCTCCCCGATAGAAGTATTCGGGGATAACGGACTCAAACGCATTAAAAAAACGAATGAAACACTGGTTTTTTTAATGCGATTTCCCTGTGTCATGAGCATTTGTTTATTGACATAGCAGCCTATTTTCCACATTGTGCCACCCGACCATTCGGTCAGTATATAATGTTGGATAGGAAATATGTTGATGCCAAACACCACACTTTCATCCGTAACGGATATTCTTATTGCCGCTGAATCACTTTTTTCAGCCCATGGTTATGATGGTGTATCCATGCAACAAGTCGCCAAAGAAGCGCATATTTCAAAGTCTAATATTTATCATCATTTTGCATCCAAAGATGATTTATATATGTCCGTTTTAAAGCATGGATGTCAGGAAGTTCAAAATTTAACCCAACGTTTGAATCAAGAAAAAGGGACAATCACCGAACGATTGACCGTATTTTCTCAAGAACACCTGAAACATCTGAATAAAAAAAGCCCACTTTCTAAACTTATCTTACGTGAACTCTTGGATAGTAGCAGTGAGCGCGGACGTGAATTAGCCGAACAAGTATTCAATGAACAATTTGCACAGATACGTCAACTATTACAATCAGGGCAAGCGAACGGTGAAGTTCGCCAAGATGTGGATGCGGCGCATATGGCGACTGCCATTGCAGGACTCAATGTTTTTTTATTTCAAGTCTGGCCCATGTTGCAACATTTTCCTGATTCAGCCTTTCAAAATCAATCCAACAGCGGTGACATCATGCTTGAGCTTTTATTGCATGGATTAAGTACACCCAATCCACAAGGAATTTTATCATGAAGTATATTATTATCTGCCTTGCCATCATGACAGGCTGGAGTGCGCTTGCCGATGCCAACGATGCTGCACCCATTCATCACATTAAAATCACCACAACCACCAGTATCACGCAACATGTTGACGTGATTGAACATGCGTTAGGTCGCATTGAAGATCCAACAAGCAGCACGATTCGTTCGGAAACACCAGCACGTATTCGCCAAGTGATGGTGGATGTTGGGCAGCGAGTTCACAAGGGCGATACATTGGCGCAATTGGATACCACTGATATGCGTTTGGCAGTCAGTGCAGCCAAAGCCAAAGTCTCCAGTCTTCGTGCGCAAGCCAAAAATCAACAAGCTGTAGTCAAACGTTATGCAAGCTTGGCGCAAGATAAGTTTATTTCCACCACAATGTTAGAACAAGCCCAAACGCAAGCCACGGCACTAAAAAAAGCTCTGCAAGTCAGTCAATCTCAACTGAAACAAGCCCAACATCATACCCGACAAACCCGCATTGTTGCCCCTTATGATGGTATTGTGCAGCAGCGTATGGTGGCTTCGGGTGATTATGTTGGTGTTGGAAAGCCGATGTTTAAGTTGGTAGGACAATCGACTCTCAATGTCGTTATTTCCTTACCTGAAACACGCAGTCGTCATCTTCATCAAGGTACACCTGTGCGTTTACACTTACCGCAAGATAACCATATCATCGATGCAACGATTCGTGATATAAGCCCTGCCATTATAGCTTCGAGCAACGCTTTGGAAGCACGTATCCAGCTTGCACCGCAACAAGGTTGGTATGCTGGCGGCACAGTGATTGCCGATATTATTGTTGCAAGTCATCCCCAAGCAGTGCTTGTACCTGAAGAATCGGTGGTGTTACGACCTCAAGGCGATGTGGTTTATGCAGTACATGGTGATCATGTGCAAGCCGTGCCCGTGAGCATTGGCATCCATCAAAATAATAAAGTGGAAATTATTCATGGTTTGAAGGCTGGTGAAGTGATTGCCCACATCGGCGCAGCCTTTTTAAGTGACGGCGCATTGATTACGGTAAAACAACCATGAATTTAGCTGAAATATCCATCAAACGCCATGTTTTGGCATGGATGATGTCAGGTATTCTGATTTTATTTGGCATCATTAGTTATCAACGCATTGGTGTGGATCGTTTTCCCAGTGTGGATTTTCCCATGATTTCCATTACTACGGTGTTGGCAGGTGCTGACCCCGATGTTATCAATACATCAATCACCTCAATCATTGAAGAAAAGGTCAATGCTGTACCGGGGATTGAGCATGTCATTTCATATTCATCACCCAGCGTATCGGTGGTGACTGTGCAGTTTGCATTAGCCAAAGATGTCAATGTGGCATTCAATGAAGTGCAAGCCAAAGTCAATCAAAGCTTACGCATATTGCCGAGCAATTCGGATACGCCTGTGGTGGCAAAAATTCAAGTCGGTGCTGCACCTGTGTTGTGGTTGGCATTAAGCGGTGACCGAACGCTGCAACAACTCAATCAATATGCGCGTAATGTGATTAAAAAACGCATTGAAAATATTGATGGTGTGGGTGAAATTCAACTTGGAGGCGAGCGACAACGCACCCTTCGGGTCAACCTTGATTTGGAACGTATGCAAGCCATGCACATCAGCATTGCTGAAATCATTGGCTCTTTTCAACGCGAGCATATTCAATTTCCGGGGGGCTTTCTTTCCAGCGATAAGCGTGAATACATGATGAAGTTGGACATGGAGTTTCACACACTTGATGCCCTGAAAAACATGATTGTGCGTTCTCAAGCAGGCAATAGCATTCGCTTGCAAGACATTGCCCAAGTCGTCGATGGCTTGGCAGATAACCGACAACTCGCACGCTTTAATGGCAAGCCAACCGTGGGTTTGGGTGTGGTTAAAGTAACAGGTGCGAATGTTGTTCAAATTGTCAACGAAGTGAAACATCGTTTGGACAGTGAAATTATCCCATCCTTACCTGCGGGCATGCATATTGGTATTGCCTCCAATGATGCGGATATTATTCAAGGTATTGTCGATGGATTAAAAGAACATTTACAAGAATCGTTGTTGTTGGCGTTTATTGTGGTGTTGGTATTTCTTAAAAACATTCGTGCTACGCTGATTGTGAGTACTGCCATTCCTGTTTCGATGTTGGCATCCATTGGTGTGGCTTATTTATTTGGTTTTACTTTGAATCTAATGACCTTATTAGCGTTGTTATTGTTGATTGGCATTGTGGTGGATGATGCGATTGTGGTGTTGGAAAACATCTATCGCCATCGTGATGAAGGTTTAGAAACGGATGCTAAAAGTGCTGCGCTTGCAGGGAGTAAAGAAGTCACCTTTGCGGTGATTGCCGCTAGTTTAAGCATTGTGGCTATTTTTGCGCCTGTGATTTTTATGGATGGTATGATTGGTCGTTTTTTTAATGCCTTTGCGGTGATTGTAAGCTTTGGTGTTTTGGCATCTTTGTTTGTTTCGCTGACCCTTGTACCCATGCTTTGCTCTCGTTATTTGCAAGTGGGGACGAAACACGGTCGGATTTATGGTGTTTTTGATGGTTTATTTTTAGCCTTGGATCGTGCTTACCGTCGAATCTTGGCAGGCTGTTTGAATTTTCGTTGGCTGGTACTTTTATGTGCATTCGGCATCTTTTTCGCCAGTACAAGTTTATTTGGCATGATTGGTAAAGGCTTTGTGCCCAAAGAAGATGAAGGACGTTTTATGGTGATTTTCAAAGCACCTTTAGGCTCATCCTTGAGTAGTACCGATGCTCGTTTGAAACAACTTGAAGCGGTTCTGAAAAACAACCCCGATGTGCAAAGTTATTTCACGCTGATTGGTTCAGGCTCGATGGGCAAAGTGAATCAAGGCACAGCTTATGTTCGGCTCACGCCCAAAAGTGAACGGGAGCATAAACAATGGGATATTTTACCTGTGATTCAAGCCGAATTTGATAAAATACCGGGGTTACATGCGTTTGCTTTGAAAGTGCCGATTGTCGGTGGTGGTGCGCGTGGTGAACCCTTGCAATTTGCATTGGCAGGCCCTGATTTGGATACAACAGCCATGCTTTCACGTCAGTTAAAAGCCAAACTTGATACGATTTCAGGCATGGGGCATATGGATTTAGATTTACAGTTGGATTTACCGCAACTCAAACTCACGGTGGATCGGCAACGCGCTCGAGATTTAGGTTTGGCAGCAGGTGATATTGCCCAAACGCTTGGTGTTTTGGCAGGTGGTATGGATGTTGCCAAATTCAATGATGAACCGGGAGATGGCACGCGTTACAATATTCGTTTGAAAGCAGCTCATCATCAACTGCAACAGCCTAGCGATTTAAGTAAAATTTATTTGCAAACGCCAACAGGTCAACAAGTACGCTTGGATACCATTGCCTCATGGCATCGTGAACTAGGCCCTGCGTTGATTCAGAAAATGGATTTGCGTTACGCAGGCATGTTTTATAGCGCACCGACCATGCCGCTGGGTGCTGCTGTAGAAAAGGTAAATGGCTTTGCCAAGGATATTTTACCGCCGAATTACCATATTATTTTAACAGGTCAGGCGGCTGAATTTAGCAAAACTGGGAAAAACATGATGTTTGCTTTTGGCTTGGCGATGGTGTTGATTTTTATGGTACTTGCCAGCCAATTCAACTCGTTTGCCCAACCTTGGGTGTTGATGTTGGCACAACCGATGGCGATTGCAGGGGGTGTCGCAGCCCTGATGTTTACAGGCAATACTTTAAATATATTTTCCATGATTGGTTTGGTGTTGTTGGTGGGATTGGTGGCAAAAAATTCCATTTTATTGGTTGATTTAACCAATCAATACCGCGCCCAAGGCATGAGCATTGATGAAGCCTTGAAAGCTGCATGTCCGATTCGTATGCGACCTGTATTGATGACCTCATTGACCATCATCTTTTCCTTATTGCCTGCGGCATTGGGTTGGGGGCAAGGCAGTGAAATGACCATTCCGATGTCGATTGCAGTCATTGGCGGCATGGTATCGTCAACCTTATTGACCTTGGTCGTCGTCCCTTCGGCGTATTCCTTGTTGGAACATGGCATTCAACGCTTTGAAACATGGAAACAAACGCGAGGTCAAGCATGAAACGTATGATGTTACCCTTGATAAGCTTGTGTTGCATACAACCTGTATGGGCTTCCGAATCAATCAGCTTACAAGCCGCTGTCGAACAAGCCTTACAGCATGCGCCTGCTTTGAGAGCTGAACAAGCAGCTCGTGATGCGGCGCAAGAAAATATCGCCTTGGGCAAAGCGCGTTTACTTCCTTATGTGACAGTATCGGGTTCATTCCAACAAGAAAAACAACAGTTTGTGTACGATAAACCGATTTCTTTTTTACGCAGCAACATCAACAATCGTAACATATCCTATGGTATTCAACTGGTGCAACCGCTCTTTGATTTGAGTAAGTGGTCGTTATATCAACAAGGTCAATTAGCCGCCGCCAGTGCTGATTTGAAATTGGCAGTGCAACGTCAACAAACCACGCTGCAAGCAGCATCAGCATGGTTGGATGTTCTGCGTTCACACGTTGCTTTAGATGCCGCGCAAAAGAATGAACAAGCCATGCAAAGTTTGGCAAAAAAAGCAAAGCTTGCATTTAACATAGGATTATCGTCCATCAATGAATCATTGGCTGCAAGCAGTCGTTTTGATTTAGCCAAAGCTGCGCGTATTCGTACTGCCAATGCTGTATTGCAAGCTCAAGCCAACTTGGATTCTTTATTGGGTCACGCTGTCCATGTTGATGCGTATATTCCTGCTGATTTTCACCCCTTACCGTTGCAGCCCAATGATTTGGAAGCGTGGAAAAAAATCACCGCAGCACAATCCCTTAGGATTCAACTGGCAAAAGAAAAAACAAAATTGGTTGATAAGCAATATACGCAAGCTTTAGGCAGTGCCATGCCAACCGTGCAATTGATTGCAGGCTGGAATAAAAATCAAGCATCGGATGGTAGTTTTGGTGGCTCATCGGTGAAAACAAGTGTCATCGGTATTGAACTCAATGCACCGTTGTATGCAGGTGGGGCTTTATCTGCCAAACGCCGTCAAGCTGTGGATAACAAGCTGCAATCAGACTATCAAGTCGCTGAAGCCAAACGTAGTACGAGATTAAGAACACAACAAATATGGTTGGCTTTGCAAAGTGGATGGGATGAATTATCAGCACTTCAACATGCCAAAATAAGCGGTAAAGAAGCATTGAAAGCAAGTCAGGTGGGTTTAGAAGTGGGCTTGCGGACACTGAATGATGTGATGGATAGTCAACAACGTCTTGCCAGCACGCAGCAAGCTTATGCGGATGCTTTGGCACGTTATGTGATGAGTTGGTTGCAACTACAAGCTCTCGCAGATCATTTAGATGATAGCCATTTAAGTCACTTGGATGCCTTAATGAAGTAGATTTATCATGCTTTGAAAGTGCGGCTAAAGCCGCACTTTCAAAGTGATGAACACACAGCAAGCTCATCCCCAAAATCCGATTAAAAGATGATGGTATGCGTAACATCAGTTTTTAAACCCATGATTACATGCGGCGCACCAAATCATGCGTAGATAACACCCGATCAATAAATAAAACACCATTCAAATGATCCACTTCATGCTGAATCACGCGCGCTTCAAACCCCACACTTTGCAAGCATTGTGATTGTCCATCGTCATCTTGGTATTGCACGGTTATTTTTTTAGCACGCGGAACGGTCGCTACCCAATCAGGAACAGACAAACACCCTTCACGCCCCAATGACTTCCCTGATTGACTGACAATCACAGGGTTTGCCATCACCAAACAACCATGATTTTTACAAGGATGTTTGCCCAATGAACAATCCACAACAATCACACGTTTGGATATACCCAACTGTGGTGCTGCAATGCCAACACCGCCAGCCCCTTCATGCATCAAACGTTGCATGGTTTCACTAAGTGTTAGAAAATCATCATCAAAATGATGCACTTCTTCTGCGATGTGTCGTAAGACTGGATGAGGATGTTGTAAAATTCTCATGTCATCTATTTATAAAATATCACTGCTCAAATCATGCAGTTGAATCTCAACAGCCAGTTGACGTGCGGTATCTTGTAGTCGTTGTGTCAGTGCTTCACTTTGCCCTTGGCTCACCACTTCCAACGCCATCATATACATATCGCCCGTATCATTGCTGCGAATTTGTGTTGAAACATCCACAATGGACACACCCATATTTGCCAAAACATCCGTCACCGCATGTACAATACCGGCTTGATCCGCTCCTGATACTGTGATCACACAATCAGGTTCTTGGCATAACTGGCTTGCTTCATCTTCAGGCAAAACCTGTGATTGAACGGTCAAATCTGTGCGTTGCTCTAACGCTGCCAAGGTTGCTTTAAGCTCACTGATATCATCCGCCTGAATATGCACAATCAACATCATCGTAAAACGTCCACGCAATGCTGTCATCGATGAATCTTCAATATTGGCTTGAATATTCAGCAACGATTCAGCGACATCTCGCACAATACCTGCTCTGTCTTTGCCTGAAATAGAAAGTAATACATGCATGTTTGACCCCTTGCTATGATAGCTAGCAGACTATCATTACCCATAGATTCGATATATTCATTTAAAACTAACAAAAGAGAGAGAACATTTTTTTAACCCAATTTCTTAACCAACGCTCTTAAAGCGCGACCTCGATGAGAAACCGATGATTTTTCTTCAGCGCTCGCCAAAGCAAAGGCTTTGTTCAATTCAGAGCAAAAAAACAGTGGATCATAACCAAATCCAGATGTTCCGACTGCCTCATTCATGATTAAACCATCCACCCGACCTTCACAAGATAGTGGCGCGGTATCATCAGGAAATGCCACATGCAAAGCACACATAAAATATGCCTGACGATTCGTTTCCCCCTGCATCAAGGTGAGTAATTTGTGATTGTTCGCCGCATCTGAGCCATGTTCACCCGCAAAACGTGCCGAATAAATACCCGGTGCGCCCCCCAATGCTTCAACACACAAGCCTGAATCATCGGCAAGCGCAGGTTTGCCATTGGCTTGCGCAAAGGCGATGGCTTTTTTTCTAGCATTACCTTCAAATGAATCTTGATCTTCATCAACCTCGACAAAAATCGTTTCTTCCGCACTTAGTAACTCAATACCCAATGAGGCTAAGATTTCGGCTATTTCTTGCCGTTTTTTGACATTTGAACTGCCAATCACCCACTGATGTTGGAAATGTATAGACATGAATATCCTATGGTTTTTGTGCTAACCAAGCTTTCAAATCAGATGCAGATTTCACCCCTGCAAACTTACGCCCATCGGCTGAAATCATGGTGGGTGTGCCTGAAATACCTAACTTTTGGGCTAACGCTATATTGGCATCAAGGGGTGTATTGCATGTACCTTTGGCAAGTGTTTTACCCTTTAACATCAAATCCAAAAGTGCTTCATGCTGGTTTTTAGCACACCAAATCGATTCGGCATGGGCTCTGGCTGTTGGGTGAATGCTCGAAAGTGGGAATAAAAACGTATAAATTTTAATACCTTTTGCAGCTTTTAAATTATTTTCTAATTTTTTGCAGTAGGGGCAATTTGGATCTGTAAAGACAGCCACAGGTAAACCCTTAGGATCGCCTGAAACAATGGCATTTTTTAAGGGTAAGGATGACCAATCCACTGTATTGATGATTTCTAAACGAGCAGCCGTTAAATCTTTGCGTGTTTTCGTTTCAAAAATATGACCACTAGCAATCACATGTTGCCCTGTACGATCAGAATAAAAAATTTGCCCACCTACTTTTAACTCATACAAACCATCAATCGGTGCAGGACGAATGGCATCAATGGGCAAGCTGGAAATATTGGCACGAATTTGGGCTGCCGTTGCAGGCATCATGTTTACATCATCACTTGCCCAAGCACAGTTACTCATGAATAGTATAAAAATTATCCCTAATCGTTTC
>JAUZQM010000009.1 GCA_030950985.1 Mariprofundaceae bacterium
AAAAAAAAAAAACACCCTCCTTACCGTCTTTGGCCGGGGGGTTTTCCCCCCCCCCAAACCCCTCCCGCCGCCGCTCCACACCCCCCACGCCCAGAATAATGAACACACAGCAACGTCATCCCCGAAATCATTTATTGGGGATCTAACGTTTAAAACAAAAGACCTCCGACACAAGCACTCGGAGGTGACGGTGTGCGTAAATTTAATCTTTTAATTCCAAATGTGCTACCCGTACAGGTGCAGGTGGATGTGAATCATGCCACGCAGAATAAAGTTCATCAGGCGTGAGTGTCGCAGCATTATCATCATACATTTTCACCAATGCCGATATTAAATCTTTAGCATCCGCATGTTCTTTCGCATAATCATCGGCTTCAAACTCATGTTTGCGCGAATAAAGACTCATCAAGGGTGACAAGGCAAATGTAAATACGGGTATCGCCAACATAAAGAGCATCAACAACATATAGTTTGAAGCAACAGACACGCCCAAGCCTTTATAAAACCACATTTGCTGCGATAACCAGCCCATCAAGGCAAAGCCAGTCAAGGACATTGAAAACATCAATATCATGCGTTTTTTCACATGGTTACATTTGAAATGACCCAATTCATGCGCCAACACCGCCAAGGTTTCATCCGTCGTTAACTGTTTCAAAAGCGTATCAAAAAACACAATGCGTTTGCTTTTGCCAAAGCCTGTGAAATAAGCATTGCCATGACTGGAACGTTTTGAACCATCCATCACAAACAAACCATTGCTTTCAAAGCCACAGCGTTGCAATAAACCTTCAATCGCGGTTTTTAATTCCCCATCTTCCATCGGTGAAAATTTATTAAAAATCGGCGCGATAAACGTCGGGTATGCCCACATCATCAACACTGAAAAACCTGTCCAAAAAGCCCAAGCCCATAACCACCACACATCACCCGCCGAAGCCATCAGCCAAAGTACCACCCAAATCAACGGCGCACCGATGACCAACATCAATGCCGCTTGTTTCAGCATGTCAGAAAACAACAAACCCAAGGTCATTTTATTGAAGCCAAAACGTTGCTCGACTGAAAATGTGCTATAAAGGGTAAATGGTAATTCCAATACACTGGAGATAACAGCAAAGGCTAATACAAACAGCACTCCAGTATTTAAGCCGCTCAACTGCCAAGCACTCAGCCATCTATCCAACACATCCAAACCACCACCCAAGGTCCAAGCCAATAATAAGCCTAGACCATAGAAACCACTCCAAGTTCCAAGTTTCATTTTTGCTAACGTATAATCAGCTGCTTTTTGATGCGATGCCAAAGCGATTTGTGCCGCAAAGCGTTCAGGAACACTGCCGCGATGAATCACAATGGATCGCATTTGCCGCTGATCAAGATAAAAATCAATCACTGTTGAAAGCAATAAAAATATAAGGAAAATATAAGTAAAGAGAATCATGAGCCGTATTCTAAACATTCACCATACAAATGGCATTCTTTCTGCTTGCTTTATCACTTATGACTAAACTTCAATGTTCATATCTACGTATATTCTTGTTATTGATTCTTATTATGGGTGGCTGTGAGTATCTAGTCATGATCTTATTTGATGTTTTTCACATCGAAACCTTCATCAATAATTCTGTCTTAGCTTTTTTAGATGCTTTTTGTCTCATTGTTTTAGCAACACCACTTATATACATGACGATTATTTCCCCTCTTATTAAAACAAGAAGAAAGTCTCAACGGAAATCAGGTATTTTACTTCGCGCATTGGATGGTGCTTCTGATTGTATTATGATCATCAATGGTGATGGCAATGTCACCTATACCAACCAAGCATTCACGAACATCACAGGATACAGTGCCAAAGATATTTTAGGTAAAAACCCTCGCATCATGCAATCAGGCAAACAAAATCCGCAATTTTATAAAACCATGTGGAATGCGATTCATACGACAGGGGAATGGCAGGGTGAACTTTGGAATTGCCGTAAAGATGGTAGTGAATACCTCGAAACATTACACATTAAAAAAGTTTCTATAAAATATAGCGAAAAGCCTTATTATATTGGTATTATTACCGATATCACGCTTAAAAAAGAACACGAAGTTTCACTTGCCCATGCTGAAAAGATGGTTTCCATTGCCACTTTGGTAGGTGGTATCGCACATAATTTCAATAATTTATTATCAGGCATCATTGGCAATGCCTATTTAGCTCAAGATGAGAGAAATCCAATAAAGACCAATGAACGCTTACAATTGATTGAACGTATTTCATTTGATGCCTCAGAAATGGTGAAGTCATTGTTAATCTTTGCTAGAAACCATGCCCCCAAGAAAAAGAACATCGCTATTATACCACTTTTAAAATAGGTCATTCAAACAGCCAAATTATCCGTACCCGATGATGTTGAATTGAGTGTTGAATTGCCAGATGATCCACTCATGCTGTATTGTGATGCGGTTGAAATTCAACAAGTCATGCTTCATTTAATATCCAATGCATCGGATGCATTACCTGAACAAGGTAAGCGTGCCATTCATATTCAAGTTCAAACATCAACTTGGCAAGCCTGTTTCAAGCAGAAGCATGAGAGCTGTAGTGTTCATATTCTAAAAATCACCATTCAAGATACTGGCTCTGGTATTTCAGAAGAAAATTTACCTCATATTTTTGATCCTTTTTTTACCACCAAAGAAGTAGGGAAAGGCACTGGACTTGGTTTATCAACGACTTTTTCTACCATTCAAGCCCACGGTGGAAGCATACACGTCCATAACATTAAACCTGTCGGATGTAGCTTTGATGTATGCTTTCCTCTTACTCTTTCATCGAACCAGCAGCCCATCAGTGAGCTGGCCAGCATTCAATCTGCAACATCAACGACAACCATACTTATTGTGGATGATGAAATGATGGTTCGTAATACCTTGCAACAAATTTTAGAAAGTTTGAGTTATCAAACGATGTGTGCAAGCCAAGGACAGGAAGCCATCGACATCACCAAACAACATCACATAGATTTGGTTATCAGTGCTATTGTGATGCCAATCATGGATGGTATTTCATCCATAAGCATCATGCGTCAAAACCAACCCAAGCTGCCTGCTATTTTTATCACAGATTATGATGATAAATATGATCAAGCCACTGAGGATGAACAAACACGGCTCATTTTAAAACCTTTTGACATCAGAGTTCTCAGTCAAAAAATCGCCGATCTGTTACCTTCTTAATCGCTATAACATCTGACATCGTATTAAATCATGGATTTTAAGCATTCATGTTACGCACGTTGATGAAAAAAAACGGCATATTTTGGAAGTGCGGCTTTAGCCGTGCTAAATGAAGTCTCAAAGCGTGGCTGAAGCCACACATCCGAAAAGCATGTTGAATTAACGCCTAAACATCAAATAACAATCAGTGGATATATTGTTCAGGCATAACTATTCAGCATCATGCTAGAAGCTTGGGGGGGTGCGGCTTTAGCCGCGCTAAATGAAGTCTCAAAGCGTGGCTAAAACCACACGTCCGAAAAGCATGTTGAATTAACGCCTAAACATCAAATAACAATCAGTGGATATATTGTTCAGGCATTATGAAAGGTTTTTTCGTTCAAAAATAAGTGACGCAATCAACAAAATAAAAGCAAGCTCACTACCCGCATAAAGCATCATCAAGCCAAGTTCATGCCAAGGGATATGAGCCATATAACCCGCTTGATTGCGTAAGTTTATGGCTTCCAAATTGGGCAATACATAATACATGCTTTGTGTAAATCCTTGCACGATTAGATTCTCAGATTGTTCCCCCAATTGTTGAATAACAAAGGTAAAACGGGCTGAAATATCAACTGCTAAAGTCAAAAGTATCGCCAAAAACAAGCTAGAACTTTGCGCAAACAACAGTGCAACAGCAATGATGATATACACTTCAAACAATGTCATCAGCGATGCTTGGACAAATGATAACCAAAAAATTTGCCCAAAAAAGTCAATACATGCGGCTAAAACAGCACACATAATAATGATTTGAATGCTAAGAACCGCTGCTAAACCTAAAAACTTCCCTACAAGGTATTTCCAACGTCCTTGTAAACGGGTCATTAAAACATACAAAGTTCGGCTTTCACGTTCTTGTTGTAACGATTGAATGGTGATAATCATTGCCATCAAGTTACCCAAGATTGAGATACCACCCAAACCTAAATCCAGAATCATCAATTCGGTTCTGCCCATCGTCACAGAAGCCAAAGCAGACGCGGTTGCCAGCAATAATAATAAGAAGGTGAATACACCATAAGCCACTTTATTACGAATGGCATCGGCAAAACTTAGCTTAGCAATGTTAAGAATGGCTTGCATCGTTTTCCTCCTTGCTTTGAAGTAAGTGTAAAAATGCCGATTCCAGTGTGCCTTGTTCCGTTTGCACGGATATCAATACCGTATCTTCACTGCTTAATAGCTGCTGCAATAAAGCATCGCGTGTTTGCATATTCGCACCACGAATTTGCCATGTCCCATCCAAGGTTTGTGTGATTTCTAAATCCGAATATTGCGCCCAAACAGGCTTGCCTTGGGCTTGAATCAGCCATTTGGCATCAGGGGATAACAGCGAATGAATATCACCTGCATAACGAATCGAGCCATCTTGTAATACCACCACTTGATCGCACATCGCTTCAGCATCGGATAAAATATGGGATGAAAACAACAAGGTTGCGCCACGTTTTATTTCATCTTGAATCACCGAACGAACACAAGCTCGACCAATGGGATCTAAGCCAGATAAAGGTTCGTCCAATAAAATAAAATCAGGTTGATGAATTAACGCTTGCGCTAATCCAACACGTTGGGCTTGCCCCTTGGAGCAAGTCGATAAGCGTTGATGTAACACTTGCGTAAAGTCTAATTTTTCCGCCCAGTTATCAATGATTTGGGGTAATCCTTGAGACGATAAGCCTGATAATTTCCCCAAACCTGTCAGCAACTCATGCGGCGTTAAGTTTTTATAAAAATACGGGTGTTCTGGCATAAAACCAAAACGCTTGGGCGGTAAACCTTGCCGCATCACTTCGCCATCAAAGATGACTTGCCCTGAATTGGGTCTCACCAAACCACAAAGAATACGAAATGTACTTGTTTTTCCTGCGCCATTCGTACCCAAATAAGCCGTGCTTGTGCCTTGTTTCACCGAAAATGAAACATCGTTCAAAATGGTTTTTCTTTTTTGAATGATGTGACCCGTTGGTACGCTGAAATGCAACGATTGAATATCAATGAGCGACATGGTTTCCAACTCCTTGGCGTTTTTTAGGAATAAACAACTTAAACCTTTTTTTGGCTTTACTGCTCAATAAACTACCATCTTTGAGCATCTGAATCATGCCACCATCGGCAAGTTTGGTCGGCATTTTATAAGCCATCTGACGAAGTTGTTTCAAATCTGACATATCCAAATGTCTTTGAGGTAGCTTTGCTAAAAGTGCTTCAATCGCACGCAATTGCTGTTCTGTTTGCAACTGGCGATATTGTTTCAATAATTGTGTTTGAAGTTTGGGATCGTTTTCTTTCTGCAACAACCCTTTCAAAAAGTTCAAGCCTGTTTGAATGTTTCCTGCATGACTGTGCATCCGCAAGGCTAAGGATGTCACCAACGCTGGTGCATTGGGTTTCATCGAAGAGAGTTCAAAATAATGAGCTGCAACTTCACTGTTATGATCGAACCAATAACTATTAAAACCACGATAATAAGCCCAACGCCAATCGTTCGGAAACGCAATCATGGCTTTTAATACAAAGGCGCGGCTTAAGCTTGTATTGTTCATCCCCCAAGGAAATACCGATGCAGCCATATAATAAACAGGTTCAAATGTTGGATTCAGTTGAACGATACTATGCAGCTCATGGGCAAGATAGCTGTAGTTGGTGGATTCCGTGTGCGAACCATAATAAGCGATGGTTTTGAACCACATCCATGTGGCGGAAAAATTATTGTATCCCAAGGAGACATGCTCCATCACTTGGGCAGGAATGGTGAACGCATTAGGATTCTGTTCGTGCGATTGCTTTTGGAAGCCTTTGTTCACGCTTATATTCAAGCATAAAAGAACAATACAAATCGCTATAAATAATGCTTTATAATGCGTGAACGCATCAAATTTCATAATATTCACTGTTTACCCTCCATGAGTTATATCGTATTTCAAGTATGAAAGATGCTTTTTCCGTCATCCTCGCGAAGGCGAGAATAATCACGCTTTGTCTAGAATCGAATACCGCCTTCATGGCAATGACAAACTATTTATACTTGAACTACTATATTACGCACTTTGATGAAAAGAAGGGTCATCTTATGCTTAACATGCTTTCCTGATACTTCATTCTGCGCGGCTAAAGCCGCACTTCCAGAGTGATGAACATACAATCAACATCATCCCCAAATTCATTTATCGAACCACAGCCATGATGATGTGCGCAACATCAGATAATCATTCAAGCGTTAAAAAAAATATTGAACCATGAATACTATTCCATTTCCAATGCTTCATGTTTTTGATGCCCAACTTGAATATGATGAAGAAGTTGTTTATTCCAAACATTTTTAGGAAATTTTTTGCGGTATTGTTTCGCTAAATGTATTTCAGACAGCGAATTATCTGCCAAGTGAGCTTGCAAAATCAAACGCTTTAATCCCCAAGGTTCCTGACAAAGAAGCCAATATTCATAAAGGTACGGATAAAGATTCACCCATTGATGGGCGGGTGCATGGGTTAAATCCATATTCACAAACAAATAAGCAAGCCCAACCCTAGCCTGCCAAGGATTATCAATGGCAGGTGCAACCGCCGCAATAAAGCGTGAACTATCAGGATTATCATCAAACACAGCGCGAATATTGGCTTGGGTATGAATATATTGATAAGCAATCAATAACAAATAAAAAGCAGGCAGAACATATAAGGCTGAGGTAATGGTTTGGGGAGACGAGCGTGTTTCAACCGAGCAAGGGAATAGTGCTGCAAGATAAAGCCCAAACAAGGCAAGGAAGAAACCTTGTAACAAACTAATGCTAATTAGCCCATGAAGAAGCAACAGGCTAACAATCAGGACTGCGCTGAACGAAGGGTGTTGTATGGGATTCGGTGTTTTAAGAATATGATAAATACGGCGAACAATGATGCCGATCAATAAAAAAATAAATGCACCACCCAGCAAACCTGCTTCGGCAAGGTGTTGCAACATGATATTGTGGCTCCATGGAGTCATGGTATCCATTTCTATCCATTCGGGATGCAACGCTAAGGATTGACCTTGATAATCGGCAAAATAAGAACCCAAATTACCTGAACCAACGCCTATCCAAGGGTGGTCCATAAACATTAACCATGAGCTATACCAAATATTTAAACGAGCAGAAACACCTGTTTCTGTAAGCCGTGAACCCAAGAGCGTAACGCTTTGTTGCATGCTTTGCAGCACTTCATGCCATTGAAAAGCAATCAATAAACTGACACTTAACACCGCCGACAAATGAAGCAAACAGCTTTTCTTTTTGGGATGTAAAACAAACAAAACAATCACAAGCAATATCAGAAATAACATGGCACTGCGACTGTTGCTAATCAGAATAATGGCACAGGGTAAAACAGAAGCGACAAGCCAGCGTTTATCCCATGCATCACGAATACTCTTGACCCATAAAGAAATCACGACAATCAATAAAAATAATGTGGCGAGATTACGTTGCAAAAGTGGACCTGCAAAATCTGGAAAAAAACTCCATAGCGCAAACAACGATGCTTGATCTTCGGGGAAAATATTAAAATTATTCATCACACCCGTCAACGCATAAACATTCCCTGTGATGGCAAGCAAAGCTAGCCATGAAGTGCTTTGAATCCACTCATGGGATGAAGCTTGACTCATTCGAAAAATAAGAAAAATCGCCGTGATATAGATGCTATATTTCACTAAACCCCACGGGTTGGGAGTATCTTGGATGACAAGATGAATGAATATGGGTATAAAAAATAAAACCAACAAAATCCAAGAATTGGGATTCTTTTCAGGAGGGGTTATGTATTGCATCCATGCGCCTGCAAGTAAAGCAGTGCCTAAAGCAAGTAAATCTGTGGCAACCCAATAATCTAAAATAATAGTGGTAAAAAAGGGTGTAATAAAAAATAAAAACCACAGCATCGGGGTCAAAAGCTTATGTTGATATTGAAACAAAGTTATTACCGCGTGAGATGACGAATGATTTTGATAGCTTGGGATGAACCTGCATGGGTAGCGATAAGATTGAGTGATTGATCTGGCAAAACAATCCCTTTCATGGTTACACCTGGAGATAATTTAATACTATAACTCGGGGCGATATAAAAAAGACTGGATCCTTTGCTTGATGTAAAAGGTCCAAATCCAACATAAGCTTGTTTCTCACCATAATAATTTTGGCATGTGAGCGCAGTATTATGCAAATCTTGTTCTACGCTATTGTTCAAAGATGATTGTTCAATACCATGATAGGAAACAAGGGCAATGGATGCCAAAATTCCAATAATAAGGGCAACAAAAAGCAATTCCAATAATGTAAATCCTTGTTCTTGTTGATGCATGCTTGACCTCATTGATTGAAAATTTGTAATTCAAAAATAAACTTACATGATATTTGGAAACTTATACTCTATTCATATTTAAAATTATAAAGCAAAAAAAGGCTGACTCAATGAGTCAGCCTTTTATAAACAAATGTTTAATTATTTAACAACACTACCTGCTAGTGCAGCTACTGTTGTAATACCTGCTGAAGCTTTACCAATGTAAATTTTATCGCCCAACCAATGTTTTGT
>JAUZQM010000090.1 GCA_030950985.1 Mariprofundaceae bacterium
ACGTCTTCTCTGAAATCGTTTACGCGTACTTTGTACCTTCGTATCTTTGTAGTTTCAATGAAAACCAATCCCGAACATCAACAAAATGACCTTTTATAGCTGCTACGTTGTTCATTGCACTGGGGGTGCGGCTTTCGCCGCGCTAAATAAACATATAAGGCGCGGCTAAAGCCACACTTCCAGAGTCATGAACATACAGCAACGTCTTCTCTGAAATCGTTTACGCGTACTTTGTGCCTTCGTATCTTTGTAGTTTCAATTAAACCCAATCCCGAACATCAAAAAAATGACCTTTTATAGCTGCTGCGGCAGCCATTGCAGGGCTGACCAAATGGGTTCGTCCACCTGCGCCTTGCCGACCTTCAAAATTACGATTGGATGTGGATGCACAACGTTCTTTCGCTTCCAAACGATCCGCATTCATCGCCAAACACATCGAACAGCCTGGTTCTCGCCATTCAAAGCCAGCTTCTTTAAAAATGACATCCAAGCCTTCGCTTTCAGCTTGCGCTTTCACCAAACCAGACCCCGGAACCACCATTGCCAGCGTCACATTGCTTGCAACCTTATGCCCTTTGGCAATCGCTGCGGCGGCACGAAAATCTTCAATACGCGCATTGGTACAAGAGCCAATAAACACTTTATCAATGGCAATTTCAGCCATCGGCGTATTTTCTTTTAAACCCATGTATGCGAAAGCACGACTCCAACCGTCATGTTGAACATCATCTTTTGCATTGCTCAACGATGGTGTTGAGCCTGTAATCGGCACAACCATTTCAGGACTCGTACCCCAAGTGACTTGCGGCACAATATCAGCCGCCTTTAAATGAATTTCTTTATCAAAGACTGCATCAACATCCGAGTGTAATTCACGCCAAGCTGCGACAGCTTTCGTCCAGACTTCACCTGTTGGTGTAGATGGGCGACCTTTTACATAATCCAATGTCACATCATCCACAGCGACCATGCCAAAACGTGCGCCCGCTTCGATGGTCATATTGCAAAGTGTCATGCGCCCTTCCATGCTTAACGCACGAATCGCCGAACCTGCAAACTCAATGGCAAAGCCTGTGCCACCTGCTGTACCAATCTGACCAATAATATACAAGGCTACATCTTTGCCTGTCATCGTCTCTGGCAAATCGCCATCCACATTGATGCGCATCACCTTGGGTTTCTTTTGAATCAATGTTTGGGTGGCAAGGACATGTTCGACTTCGGATGTACCAATGCCCGTGGCAATCGCCGCCAATGCTCCATGCGTTGAGGTATGCGAATCACCACAAACGACTGTCATCCCCGGTAACACAAGACCTTGTTCAGGTCCCACTACATGCACGATACCTTGGCGAATATCACCCATTTTAAATTCTGTAATGCCAAACTCTTCGCAATTCGCATCCAATGCTTCCACTTGCTTACGCGCAACCGAATCGGTGATGCCGTGTTCAAGACCCGTTGTAGGTACATTATGATCAGGCGTTGCAACAGAAGCATTGGTACGCCAAGGCTTGCGACCTGCGATGCGTAGACCTTCAAATGCTTGCGGACTGGTCACTTCATGCACCAGTTGTCGATCAATATATAATAACACCGAGCCATCATCATTGGCTTTGACTACGTGTTGTTGCCAAACTTTTTCAAATAATGTTTTCGCCATGTTCACTCCTTTCGGGAGGCAAACCCTAGAAGCGCATCAAACTTAGGCAACTGAAACACCTGCTTATCGAGTACTGATGTTACGCAGATCGTCATCCCGTAGTCTTTTAATCGGGAATCTAATATTTGAAAGCATTGAAACAAAAGACCCTCGACACAAGCACTCGAGGGTGACGATAGAAGTGAGGATGTAACTTATATGCTAACTTCATTAAACTTGGCATGTTTTGGAAGTGCGGCTAAAGCCGCACTTCCAAAGTCATAAACCCACAGCAATGTTCATCCTTGAAATCCGATTAAAAGATTATGGTATGTATAACATCCGTCAATTTACTCCATCAAGTCCCTGTTTTTAATCGATGAATTAACTGTTCAGGAAATTGATGAATAATCATATCTTGAACCACATCACGAAATTCATAAGGCACATGTTTGAGCTCAACCTGTGCTTGTCTCGGGTCAATAATCGCATAACACGCATCCGTCTTGCCATCGCGTGGTTGACCCACTGAGCCGGGGCAAATCAATGCCGCTTGTTCCTGACTTAAATCTACTTTTATATTCTCTTTAATATGAAGGCTTTGATGACCATCTAAAATGTAAATGCCTTGGAAGTGGCTATGTCCATGCAAACAATATTTATAACTATTTTTTAATAACCACTGAAGGTTTTTCAATGCTGTTGTTTCATAAACATAGCCATTGAAACACGTGGGATCCATCGGTGCACCATGCACTGACATCCAAGGGCGGTTGGTAATTTTAAGGGGTAGATTACATAAATATAAACGCTGATCTTCTGGTAATTGATCAATCGTCCATTCTGCCACCTGCGAAGAAGATGAGGTCATGCTTCGTACCATATTACCTGTCCCAATGGCATGATCATGATTACCTCTCAAACTAAAGAGACCACGTTTTTGTAAGAGTTCGAGGCATTCTTTCGGGTGAGGGCCGTAACCAACCAAGTCGCCAAGAATAAAAATACGATCAATACCTTGTCTATCAATATCATCTAAAGTCGCTTTTAAGGCAGGTAGGTTGGCATGAATATCCGATAAAATAGCAATGGGTTCATGGTCATCAAGCCATGCAAAAACATCTTCGATAGTATCAGAAGATGTGGTAGATATATCTGATGTGGATTCAGGCATCTTATAAATGGCTAAAATTTCAATGATATGATCGGCAGAGTTTTGAATATTACCCAATGGAAAAAACATATCTTTCAGTTGTTCCGCTACAATATGAGGAGCATCAATGCCTTGGATTTGGTTGAAATATTTGTTCAGAACGCTATGTAAAATCTCACCCAATTGACGAGAACGCTTGATATTCATCCAAGTATTCGAGTAACGGCGAAGCCACCCCGCTATCCAAGCTGAAAAGGCAAGGAAATGATCCCAGTTAAAAATATCATCATCAAGATAATACACTTTTCCATCGATGAAACCAAAGTTGGATAGACCTTCATCCAAACGTTTGCCACAGCGCGTATTGTAAGAAAAATACATATCACAGATAATAGCAATGAATTGTAAACCTTTTTCAGTAGGAAAGTCAGGCAATTCAAAAAAAGTATGAATGGGGGTCAGCCGTTGTGTTATATTACCAAGATGCCAGCCATCACCTTGTTCTCGAATAAACCAAGTCCGTGAAGGATGGTAAACATCAGCTTCACGTTCTTCTTCAATCAGGTTGCTTAACCAGCCTACTGCAATGGCATGTTCGGAAAAATGTTTATTTGGATGCAGTTTTAATACATGCTGTTCATTGAACTTAAGGTGCGTTGTGGTTTTACCAATAAATTCACCCTCATGAGAAAGTTCCATATTATCTTGTTCTAATATCTTAATAATATCTTGGATGGTGATAGAATCTTGACCAAGATTGCCAATGATTTGAATGTTTTCTTGATGAACCGTATTTTCCATGTGGCAAAGGTATACATTTTCGGCTACAGATGCATGTGTAAAGATGACACTTGAAGCATGTGCTATCTTTTTTGCTGTGATGCCGAGTGCGTTAAAAGGTGGGGATGATGAAAGCATATTTACAAAAATGTTGTGATGATCATGCATGGATGGGTTGTGTGGTTGTGGGTGGAGATGGTTTATTGTTAGTCAGTGTGGGACAAGGTTTAGATGATGATTGTACGGCATTATTACCGAATTGGCTAACAGCTGGTGAAGGCATTGCGATGCAAGGTGATTTAGATGGTATGAGTTGTTGTTGTATCATGCCAAAAAATCAAAGTGCGATGATTTTGGCTTCGAGTGTGGATATCAAGGATCATGATACATTATATTTTGCCATTCGCACACGCCATATACCTAAACAGGTGATGATTGTTTTGGAAAAAATAGGGACGGATATACGAAATATATTATACCCTTAATAAAAAATAGGGTATTCATACTTAATTTGATATGAATATACGCTATAATTGGAAAATTATTTTAGATTGAAAGGAGAATAAGTATATGGCAAATGCAGAAGAAACAATAAAAGAATTGATGATGATTGATGGCGCAATTGCGGCGATTATTGCCGATTCCGATAGTGGCTTGGTGCTAGCATCTCAATCGAAAGGTTTTGATACTGATACAGCTGCCGCAGGCAATACACGCGTGGTTTTGGCAAAACGTGATACCATGCGTATGTTGGGTTTGGATGATAAGATTGAAGATATTTTGATTACTTTGGGTAAGCAATTACACTTGATTGCACCTTGGCATAAAAATGACGCAATCTTTGCTTATTTAGTGGTGGATAGAGTAGGTTCAAATTTGGGAATGGCACGCGCTCAATTAAGCAGTGCTGTAAGCACACTAACCATCTAATCACTGTATTTTTCAGTGTTTAGCGTTAAAAATTAAAACCTAGATACTTTTGGAGAGGTTGTTGAGATAATAAATATTCTCAACAACCTCTTTTTTGTTTGAAATAACTTGTTCATCATGTGCATACTAAACCTTCATATTCCGATTGTTTTCTCTATCATTCAGGTTTTATGACAACCCTTCGTTTCAACAAACCTTTTCAAGTTCTGACACAATTTACGGATCATGCACAACGCCAAACGTTGGCGGATTTTATTGATGTTCCGAATGTTTATGCGGCAGGTCGTTTGGATCGCGATAGTGAAGGACTTTTATTGCTTACAGACGATGCTTCCCTGCAACATCGTATTGCTCATCCCGACCATAAACTTTCCAAAACATATTGGGTGCAAGTCGATGGTGCGATGGATGCCCAAGCCATACAGCATTTACAAAAAGGTGTGATGTTAAAGGATGGTATGACCCAAGCCGCCCAAGCCCGTATTGTTGAAGAACCTGCTTGGCTTTGGCAGCGCACACCACCGATTCGTGTTCGTCAAAATATCTCGACATCATGGTTAGAATTGATTATTCGAGAAGGTCGCAATCGACAAGTTCGCCGCATGACAGCAGCCGTTGGTTTTCCTACTCTTCGCCTGATTCGTTATGCTATCGGTGATATAAGCTTGGAAGGGCTTGATGTCGGTCACTATGAAACATTAAGCCCTCAATACATTCAGTCCATTTTACCAGCTCCATCATCAATAGTTTCTAAAAAGAGAGTATCCCATGCCAAAAAACACCATCAATCTCAATATCGCTGAACTCATGCAAACAAGTGGTGTCAAATTTGGTACCAGTGGTGCGAGAGGGCTTGCCTCTGATATGCGTAACCATGTTTGTTATGCGTATACCTTGGCTTTTTTACACTATTTATTGGATGAAGCATGGATTCAACAAGGTGATGCTGTTGCGATTGCAGGTGATTATCGTTCTAGCTCACCGCGTATCATGAATGCTGTAGCACATGCCATCCAAGATGCTGGTTGCCACGCCATCAACACAGGGTTTATCCCCACGCCTGCGGTCGCTTATTTTGCCATGCAACAAGGTATTGCCAGTATCATGGTGACAGGAAGTCATATTCCTGATGATCGCAATGGCATTAAATTTTATAAACCGAAAGGTGAAATTTTAAAGCACGATGAACAGGCATTATGCAGTCAAAATGTTCAAATATCCCAATCATTATTTGAACAAGATGATGACCATTGGCAGCAGATATTGCCTGAAATCGAGCCTGTAGCACGTCAACTATACATCCAACGATACCTTGATTTTTTTCCAAAAGATTGCCTCAAGGGTTTACACATTGGTGTTTACCAACATTCCACGGTGCTTCGGGATATTATGAAAGATGTGGTGGAAGGGCTAGGAGGTTCGGCACTTTGTTTGGGTCACTCGGATCATTTTATTCCTGTGGATACCGAAGCCATACGTCCTGAAGATGTGACATTAGCACGGAAATGGTGCAAGGAATACACGTTGGATGCGCTTATTTCTGCGGATGGTGATGGTGATCGACCGTTGATTTCCAATGCACAAGGTGAGTGGTTACGCGGTGATATTGCTGGCATTTTGTGTGCGCACTATTTGCAAGCGGAGTCTATTGTCACACCTATTAGTAGCAATACAGCAGTGGAAAAATCAGGGCTTTTTAAGCATGTGATACGCACGCGTATTGGTTCGCCTTATGTGATTGAAGCGATGAATCAAGCCATGCAACAAGGCGAAACATCGGTCATGGGATATGAAGCCAATGGTGGTTTTTTGATTGCCACCGATGTTGTGTTACATGGTCAAACATTGGCAGCACTCCCTACCCGTGATGCCATCATTGTTCCGTTAACTATTTTATTGCTGGCAACACAACAACAACAAACGGTTCATGGTTTATGTCAGACATTGCCTGCTCGTTTTACCAGTAGCGGGCGTTTGAAAGATTTCCCTAATCCTATTAGCAGTGAAAAATTACAAGCTTTGCAACACATCGATGCCGCTGAAGCTATATTTTCTCACTCTTTTGGTAAGATAAAGGATATTGATACAACCGATGGTGTGCGCATCTCTTTTGAACATGATGAAATCGTGCATTTGCGAGCTTCAGGCAATGCACCTGAATTGCGTTGTTACAATGAAGCCGACAGAGCCTCACGTGCCTTGGAGATGAATCAGCAATGTTTGGCATACTTAGAAACGTGGCGATAAGTTCTATTTGTCATCGAAGCCGCAAGGCAGCATTATCCGCGCCCTGCAAAGCTTCTTATAATAGTTTAAGTATGAAAATATCGTCATGCCCTCGAGCTAGCATTAAAAACCGTCATGCCCGAGTTCTTTTATCGGGCATCTCATGGTTGAAACAAAAGACCCTCGATACAAATTTTTAACACAAACTCTCGAGGGTGACGATAAAGCCCATGTGCTAAAATCATACTTGAACTACTATAGCCGTCTGCGTCTGTTAGACACTTAGTGATACAAAGGAACTCATGTTTACAGGAATTATTCAAGATATTGGCTCGATTGTTCATGTCGAACAAGAAGCGGAACAAAGGCACGTCACCTTTCACACATCATTAGATATGTCAGCTTGGCAGTTGGGGGATTCGATTGCTGTCGATGGTTGCTGTTTGACTATCACCAATTTTCCCAAGCCCGAACAGTGGCGAGCGAGCCTTTCTTTGGAAACCTTAGCAGTGACACACTTTTCATCGGCAAAACTGGCACAAAAGGTGAATATAGAACCTGCTTTGCGTGTGGGTGATGCCTTAGGTGGACATATTGTTAGTGGGCATATTGATGGGCTTGCAAGGCTTAAACAAATAAAAAATATAGGTGAACATCGTCAGTTGTGCTTTGAAGTGCCGCATGATTTAGCCGCTTTTGTAGTCAAAAAAGGCTCGGTAACATTAAATGGCACGAGTTTAACCATCAATGATGTGGGTGATGTTTGGTTTACCGTCAATTTGATTCCCCACACCTTGCAACACACCAATTTAGGTGATTTGCAAGTAAGTAATTTTGTAAATATTGAAATCGATATGTTGGGTCGCTATGTGGCACGTTTATTATCATGCAGTCCCCTCAACACTGTCATACAAACAAAGGAGACTAAATGAGTCTTGCTAGTTGTGAAGAACTGATTGAAGAATTGCGAGCAGGTCGCATGATTATTCTTGCCGATGATGAAGATCGTGAAAATGAAGGCGATTTAATCATGGCATCTGAATGGGTTACGCCTGAAGCGATTAACTTTATGGCAACGCATGGCCGTGGTTTGATTTGTTTGGCAATGGAGCCAAGCCAAGCCAATCAACTGAATATTTCATTGATGGTGACCAATACCAATGCCAAATTCAAAACGAATTTTACCGTTTCCATTGAAGCTGCGGAAGGCGTGACCACGGGTATTTCAGCCTATGATCGTGCGCATACCATTCGTACAGCCATAGCTGATGATGCAACATCTCAAGATATTCATACACCGGGGCATGTTTTCCCTTTGATTGGACGTGAAGGCGGCTTATTGGTGCGTGCAGGACACACAGAAGCATCCATTGATTTGGCACGCATGGCAGGTTTGAAAGCATCGGGTGTGATTTGTGAAATCATGAATGAAGATGGCACGATGTCGCGTATGCCTGAACTCAAAGTGTTTTCCAAAAAACACAATTTGAAAGTGGGCTGTATTGCGGATGTCATCCGTTACAAACTAAAGCATGAATCATTGGTAAAAAAAGAAGTTGAAGTGCCTTTACCCACAGAATTTGGTGAATTTCGTATTGTGGGTTACACCAACCGTGTCGATGATGCGGAACATGTGGCATTGGTCATGGGAAATCTGAGTGCTGAAAAAGCCTGTTTGGTGCGGGTTCATTCTGAATGTTTAACGGGTGATGTCTTTACATCTCGCCGTTGTGATTGTGGCTCTCAATTACATGCAGCGATGCGTCAGGTGGCTAAAGAGGGTGAAGGTGTGATTTTATATTTACGCCAAGAAGGTCGTGGTATTGGTTTATTGAATAAGCTTAAAGCCTATAAACTGCAAGATGAAGGGCATGATACCGTTGAAGCCAATGAAAAATTGGGTTTCAAGTCGGATTTACGAGATTACGGCATTGGTGCGCAAATATTGCGTGATTTAGGTGTTAGAAAGCTTCGTCTTCTAACAAACAATCCTAAAAAAATTATTGCTTTAGACGGTTATGGTTTAGAAGTTGTCGAACGCGTTCAACTCGAAGTCACGCCACATGCCGATAATATCGCCTATTTACAAACCAAACGTGATAAAATGGGTCATCTTATTAAAGCAGAATCAGGAGAACCATCATGAGTTTAGATGCACCACACTTGGCTGGAAATGTTGATGCAACAGGTATGAAAATCGGCATTGTCGTCAGCCGTTTTAATGAAGATATTACTGAACACCT
>JAUZQM010000091.1 GCA_030950985.1 Mariprofundaceae bacterium
AGTCATGCAAGATGCCGATGATTGACCCTTTGCTGGCGGTGCGGTGGGTTATTTTGCGTACGATAGGGTGAATCATTTTGAAGCAGGTATCAAAAGTGACATCCCCGATAGCACACTGGCTGCCTACATGATTGTGGATCGTTTTGTCATCATGGATAGTTTGCATGGGGTGATGCATTTATGTGTCTTAGATTCGGATGCAAAACATGCCAGTGTTTTATTGGATAGCATGGAAACAAGCATTGCCAAAGCAGAGATGCCTGAATCCATGCGCTTAGACATCAATCTTTCGGACGTAGCACGACCGCAATCCCATCTTAGTCAAGCCAACTATGAACATATGGTCAATCAAGCCAAAGACTATATTTTATCAGGTGATATCTTCCAAGTGGTGTTATCGCAACGGTTTTCAGCCCCTTTAACATGCGACCCACTTTCGATTTATCGTGCTGTGCGTCATATCAATCCTTCGCCCTACTTATTTTATTTGCATGTGGATGACACTATTTTGATTGGTTCATCACCTGAAACCTTGGTCAAAAAAGAGGGCAATCGAGGCATTGTTCGACCCATTGCTGGCACACGTCCACGAGGTGCTTCCAGCGCAGAAGATTTGGCACTGGAAAAAGAACTTCTCGCAGATACCAAAGAAACGGCTGAACATGTCATGCTTGTGGATTTGGGGCGCAATGATTTGGGTCGAGTTTGCGAATTTGGCACAGTTCAAGTCTCTGAATCCATGCGCGTAGAACGTTATTCTCATGTGATGCACATCGTCTCACAAGTAGAAGGAACCTTGCGCCATGATGTAGATGCGTTGGATTTATTGGCGGCGACCTTCCCCGCAGGTACGCTTTCTGGCGCGCCTAAAATTCGTGCGATGCAAATTATACAAGAACAAGAAGCTGAACCGCGCGGGCCTTATGGTGGGTGTATTGGGCATATTTCCTTTGGTGGTGAAACGATGGATACAGCCATTATTATTCGCACGGCGGTCATTCAAAATGATATGATTTATGTGCAAGCTGGAGCGGGTATTGTCGCCGATTCCGTGGCTGAAAAAGAACATCAAGAATGTGTCAATAAAGCCAGTGCGATGTTTAACTCGGTTGCATTGGCACAAGCCCAACAGTTCAATCCAACAAAGGATACAACATCATGAGCATCTTGGTGATTGATAATTATGATTCATTTACCTTCAATTTGGTTCAATATTTGGGTGAATTGGGTGAAACACCCATTATTTATCGCAATGATGACGTGAGTATTGATGATATTCGCCAACTTGCACCCGCCCGAATCTTGATTTCACCCGGCCCTTGCACGCCAGATGATGCAGGTATTTCAATGGATGTGATTCGACAATTTTCAGGCAAGTTACCCATTTTCGGGGTCTGTTTAGGGCATCAATCGATGGCACAAGTCTTTGGTGGTTCGGTGATTAGAGCTCCACGTTTGATGCATGGAAAAACGAGTCCTATTGAACATGATGGTCAAGGTATTTTTGCAGGTCTTCCCTCGCCTTTTACAGCCACACGTTACCATTCCCTGATTGTCGATGAGCCGCTTCCCGAGTGTTTACAGCGCACCGCTTGGACAGCCGAAGGAGAATTGATGGGTTTGCGTCACAAAGAACATCCCACGTTTGGTGTTCAATTTCATCCTGAATCGATTTTAACCGAACATGGTCATCAGATGTTGAAGAATTTTCTTGAGGTATGCTTATGAACCAACCATTAAATCAGCCATTTAATCAATCCTTAGCCCAACAAACTTTGCAACAATTACAAGCCAATGAGCCGATCACAGAAGCACAAAGTGAAGCTATTTTTACAGCGATGATGGCAGGTGAGTTTAGCCAAGCACACATGGCTGCGATATTGATGGGCATGTCATTGCGTGGTGAAACTGTGGCGTTGCTGACAGGTGCTGCCAAAGCCATGCGTGATGCGGCGACCCATATTTATCCTCAATCCACAGGTCTTTTAGATACCTGTGGAACTGGTGGGGATGGTGCCAAAACATTCAATATTTCCACGGCTGTTGCTTTGGTAACGGCTGCGTGTGGTGTACCTGTTGCCAAACATGGTAACCGTGCTATGTCTTCTAAATCGGGAGCTGCGGATGTTTTGGAAGCATTGGGTGTCAATCTTCACCTGAAACCTGAACATGTGGCGACATGTATTGATGAGGTGGGTATTGGTTTTTTATTTGCGCCCCATCATCACCCTGCGATGAAACATGCTGGTCCTGTACGCCGTGACATGGGCGTGCGAACTCTGTTTAATTTATTAGGCCCTTTAACCAATCCTGCCAATGCAGATTATCAACTGTTAGGCGTGTTTGCCAAAGATAAACTGCCCTTGATAGCAGGTGCATTACAGCATTTAGACATCAAACGTGCTTTGGTGGTGCATGGTCGTGATGGTTTGGATGAAATCACCACCACAGCGATTACAGATGCGATTTGGGTTGAACAAGGTCGTCCACCCATGTCCTTTGAAATTGATCCTGAAGCCTTTGGTATGCCATTTGCCAGATCTTCGGCTTTAGAAGGTGGTGATGCTGCGACCAATGCGGCTATTTTGCGTCATATTTTTGCTGGAGCACAAGGCGCTGGGCGTGATATTGTTTTACTCAATGCGGCGGCTGCCCTTTGGGTCGCAGGTAAAGTGGATGGTATTGGCGATGGCTTATCGATGGCTGCCGAGGCAATTGATTCGGGACAAGTACAGAAAACACTCGATGCATTGATTGCATTGACACAAAAGGCAGCGATATGAGTTCGATTCTTAAAGAAATTGCGGCGTATAAACGTGAGTGGGTTGTAAACTGTAAAAAGAAACAATCTGAAGCGAGTTTATTGGATCAAGCGCAAGCCTATCAACCCTTGGATTTTTCAGCCGCATTGACACAGCGCATTGCCAACAAACAAAATGCCGTGATTGCCGAAGTCAAAAAAGCATCGCCTTCCAAAGGTATTATTCGTGATGATTTTGATGCTGTTTGGATTGCCAAAAGTTATGAAGATGGTGGAGCAAGCTGTTTATCCGTGTTGACGGACGTGAAGTATTTTCAAGGTTCTGATGACTATGTTCGCGATATTCGCCAAGCGGTAACGATTCCGATTCTTCGCAAAGAATTTATCATTGACCCTTATCAAATCATCGAAGCTCGTGCGATGGGTGCCGATTGTATTTTAATTATTCTTGCCATGATTGATGATGGTTTGGCGCATGAATTGGCGGCAACTGCCAAAGAATTGGGTTTATCTATCTTACCTGAAGTCCATAACGCTCAAGAATTGGAACGCGCGATGGATTTGAATACATCATTAATGGGTATCAATAATCGGAACTTACATAACTTTGATATTTCCCTGCAAACCACACTTGATTTGCAGCATGAAGTCGGCAGCGAACGCACGGTGATTACTGAATCAGGCATTTTCACCCATGATGATATTCAAATGATGAATCAAGCGGGTGTTTATGGTTTTTTAGTGGGTGAATCGTTGATGCGCCAAGAAGTTCCGGGGGATGCTTTAAAACAGTTACTTCTTAAGTGATGTTTACACATTGTAAGGCTTGAAGGATTTTAGGATTCCATCAATCATGCGCTGAATGCTTCCATAAGAACAAAAGATTCAACTGAAAAATTCCCCCTTGAATTAAAATATCGGAAGCCTTATAGCTTCGGCTATTGCTATTCCACCTCATTCAAACGGAGTTTTCATGTCCATCGTTTTTTCCGCATTTCAGACCCTTCAAGCACAAATGGAGAAAAAAATCATTGGGCAACAGCATCTTGCCAACCGTTTATTGATTGCAGTTCTGGCCGATGGACATTTATTGGTAGAGGGCGCACCGGGTTTGGCAAAAACGCGCGCCATTCATGTGTTAAGTGAAGGCATCGAAGGTGATTTTCATCGTGTGCAATTCACCCCTGATTTATTGCCTTCCGATTTAACAGGTTTAGAAATTTATCGACCACAAGATGGTAGTTTTCATTTCCAACAAGGCCCATTATTTCATCATTTGGTCTTGGCTGATGAAATCAATCGCGCACCTGCCAAAGTTCAAGCGGCGTTGTTGGAAGCGATGGCAGAACGTCAAATCACCGTTGGACAAAAAAGTTATCCCTTACCTGATTTGTTTTTGGTCATGGCAACGCAGAACCCCATTGAACAAGAAGGCACGTATCCTTTACCTGAAGCACAGCTGGATCGTTTTTTGTTACATATTAGCATTGAAGCACCTGATGCGGAATCGGAACGTAAAATTTTACAATTATCACGGCGAGAAGCGGGGCAAGAGAGAGTCCATGATGTGCCGAAAATTTTAACGCAAAAGCTATTGATGCAAGCAAGGCAAGAAGTTTTGGATTTACACATGGCAGATGCCTTAGAGGATTATATTATTCGTTTGATTATGGCAACGCGTTCCAATCATACTCAACACGGTGTGGTTCAACATATTCAATACGGTGCAAGCCCTCGCGCTACCATTGCTTTGGATCGTTGCGCCCGCGCACATGCTTGGTTGGCAGGGCGTGATTTTGTTAGTCCTGAAGATATTCAAAGTATTGCACCTGATGTGTTACGCCATCGTTTGATGTTGAATTATGAAGCGGAAGCGATGGGCTTAAGCACCGATGATGTGATTCAGCAATTGATTGCACAGGTGGCTGTGCCTTAATGTCGATAGAATCATCCATGATTACATCCTTAGAATTGTCACAATTGATTGCTTTGAAGCAACAAGTCTCGGCATTGGGCGTTCGTCGCAAACATATCCGTTCACCGTTAAGTGGTGGGCATTTATCACGTTTACGTGGGCGTGGTATGGAGTTTGAAGAAGTGCGTGCTTACCAAGCAGGTGATGAGTTAAGTAGCATTGATTGGAAAGTCACCGCACGGACAGGGAAAACACACACTAAAATTTTTCGAGAAGAACGTGAACGCCCTGTGTTGATTTGTTTGGACTATCGAAAAGCCATGTTTTTTGCCACACAAGGTGCATTAAAATCAGTCATTGCAAGCAAGGCTGCGGCATTGTTGGCATGGCATGGTGTGGCACATGGTGATCGTTTGGGTGCGTATCTTTTTTCCGATGATGACCATCAAGAGATTCGTCCGACTCGTGGTCGTAAAGGCGTGTTAAAAGTGTTGCATGGCTGCTGTCAGAGCAAGGCTTGGCAAGGACAACATGAGGCTTCAACATCACCAAATTTGCAAGCCATGACCCAACGTTTACGACATATTCGTCAAACAGGCAGTTTGGTGTATATATTGAGTGATTTTCGTGGTTTGGATGATGAAAGCATGGGGCATTTGGCAGTATTAGCACGCCACAATGATGTGGTTCTGGTGCATATTTATGATGCGATTGAAGCAAACTTTCCTGCTTCTGGAACATTCCCTGTTTTTGATGGCAAACAACATTTTGTGTGTTATGCCGATGCGACCATGCAAGCGGTGTTACATGCCCAATATCAACAACGCATGGAATCGCTCGAACACCTGCAAAAGCAATATCGTATGCACTTGATTCATTTACAAACGCATGAAGATGTGGCGCAACGTATTCGTGAGAGGCTTTGGGCAACATGAATCAAGATGTGTTGAAACAACTCAAAGATATTCACCTGCCTGCCCCTGAAGCTTGGTGGCATCTTCCTTGGGGAATAGGCTTGTTATTGGGGTGTCTATGTTTGCTGGCGGTGTTCATCACATGGGCATGGCGACCTTTGAAAAAGCGTTATCATCTAAGAAAATCCAAACAAGCCTTGCAACATGCCATCAAAGAGGAACTTCAAGGCATTGAACATCAATTTCAGCAAACAAGTGATGCTTTAACGATGCTTGCAGCGATTTCTATTTTGTTACGGCGGGTGAGCATGACTGTGTTTGAAGATGAACAGGTGGAAGGTTTGATTCAATCGCAATGGTTGGCATTTTTGGATAGTAAATGGAACAAAGAACACCCCAAAGAAGGTTTTTCATCGCAACGCATCGCTGCTTTATTAAGCATGGCGGTTTATCAGAAAACACTGGATGAGCATGCACAACAAGCTGGTCAAGATGTATTGACATTAAGTAAATTGTGGTTGCATGAGGTAGTCGATGTTTCATTTTGATGTTCCTTGGGTGCTTGTTTTGCTTCCGTTGCCTTGGTTGGTGTATCGCTTTGCCAAACCTATCAACACGACCCCACAATCAGGTATTTATGTGCCATTTGCTGATGATTTACGATTGGCAGCGCAAAGCCAAGGAATCACAAAACCTGCGTCTAAACGATGGCTAATCATCGCAACGTTGGCTTGGATATTGTTATTATTGGCTGCAGCTCGTCCCCAATGGTTGGGTGATACGGTGGAAGTATCGCGCAGTGGCCGTGATGTAATGTTGGCCGTCGATTTATCGGGTAGCATGCAAATTCAAGATTTTACACAACACGGTCGCCCAGTTGATAGGCTTACGGTCACCAAACAAGTCGCAGGTCAGTTTATCAAGCGGCGTGTTGGCGATAGAATTGGGCTTATTTTATTTGGAACACAAGCTTATTTACAAGCCCCACTCACCTTTGACCGAACCACTGTCCATCAACTTCTGCAAGAATCGGTGATTGGTTTGGCTGGTAAAAAAACCGCCATTGGTGATGCCATTGGCTTGGCAGTCAAACGTCTTAAAGATTATAAAGACGTGAATAAGTTGGTGCTTGTTTTATTGACCGATGGGGTCAACACAGCAGGGCAACTAACACCTGAAGAAGGGGTTACCTTAGCTAAAAAAATCGGCTTAAAGATTCATACCATTGGCATTGGTGCATCATCGATTGAGGTGCAATCTTTTTTTGGCACACGCACCGTCAACCCTTCGGCTGATTTGGATGAAGCGATGTTGACATCGATTGCCAAAGAAACAGGCGGACACTATTTCCGCGCTCATAATTTAGATGAATTGAAACAAGTGTATGCGGTGATTGACCAACTCGAACCCGTCAAAGGCAAGACAGAATCCTATCGACCCATTCAATCCTTATTTATATACCCTTTGGCTTTGGCGATGTTACTGGCTGGCTTGTGTGTGGTGAGGCGACAACGATGGACATGATTCAACAGGTATCGGAAATATTTCATTTTTTACGTCCTTGGGCAGGCTTAACATTGTTAGCCTTGTTGGTTTTGATGTATCAAATCAAGCAAGGTAAACAACGCTCAGGAGGATGGGGAAAAGTATGTTCGCCTGAATTGCTGGCTTATTTACAAGTCGGTTCAGGGAGCGTGAAAGGGCGTACTTTGCCGATGTGGATGGTGGCATGGGTTGGTTTGTGTTTGACGATTGCACTCGCTGGCCCTGTTTGGAAAAAAATACCACAACCCATTTATCAAAGTGATTCCGCTTTGGTGATAGCTTTGGATTTATCCTTATCGATGGATGCGCAAGATATAAAACCAAGCCGCTTGGAGCGTGCCAAACAAAAATTAACCGATTTATTGCGGATGCATCGCGATGGACAAACAGCTCTGATTGTTTTTGCAGGGACAGCCCATGTGGTCACACCGTTAACCACGGATGTGGAAACAATTTTATCGCAATTGCGTGAACTTTCGACGGATTTGATGCCCAAACAAGGAGGGAATCTTGATGCAGCCATGCTTCAAGCAATGGCTTTGTTTAAACAAAGTAGTGTGGCACATGGTGTGGTATTATTGATGACTGATTCCAATCACTATTCAGATGCAGTGGTTCAACAATGGGTACAAGCAGGGCATCGTTTGGATGTCATTGGCATTGGCACACAAGAAGGCGCACCGATTCCTAAGAAATCGGGTGGTTTTTTAAGTGACCGACAGGGAAATATCATCATGCCAAGCTTGGATATGGCGAGTTTACAACACATCGCAGCATTGGGGCATGGCACATACCATACCATTCAGCTGCAACACGATGATTTAGATGATGTGTTAGCCCAATTAAAACCTTTGGCATGGCAAGATGGGCATGTTCAGAAAGCGCAGCAAACGTATGACACATGGTATGAAGAAGGCCCTTGGTTGTTGTTACTGGTGATGCCTTTTGTGTTGATGGGCTTTCGCCGTGGTGTATTGGTGGTGATGTTGGTCGCAAGTTTGCATGCCTCACCTGTGGAAGCCTTTGAATGGGATGATATGTGGCAAACACCTCAAGCAAAAGGGCAAGCCTTGATGCACGAAAAGAAATATGCACAAGCCGCCAAACAGCTTGAACGCAATGATTGGAAGTTATCCGCACATTACAAACAAGGTAATCATAAGGCAGCGATTGAAGATTTTAAGCATATCAAGCAACCCACTGCCGATGATGTGTACAACTATGGCAATGCACTGGCGCATGCAGGAAAATTGGATGCAGCCATTGAGGCATACAAAAAATCCCTAGCGATGAAACCAAGCTTGCAAGATGCTAAGGATAACATGGCATTATTGGAAAAATTAAAAAATAAAAACGAACAAAAACAGGAACAGAAGAAGAAAAAATCATCCAAAGATGGTAAAAAAGGGAAGCAGGGCGATAAACCCTCAAAATCAAAACAGCCTCATAAAGATGATGACTCCAAGCAACACGGTGATAAAGCTTCAAAAGCCAAACAAGAGAAATCAACACAAGGTCAGTCATCCGATAAAAAAACCAATCAACCCAAGCAACAGAGCCAAGAGAAGAAACCAAGCAATCAGCAGTCTTCCAAGCAACAGAAAATGGCTAAACAGCAAGAGAAAAACCAGCAAGAAAAAAGCAAGCAAGAAAAAAGCAAGCAAGCTGCAAAACAAGTCAAACAGTCTCAACATGCTTTATCCAAAGATGAATTAAAGAAGTTAGAAAAGAAACAAGCGTTTGAACAAACCATACGCCGTGTGCCTGATAACCCCGGTGGTTTGTTACGCCGTAAATTTTTATATCAATATCAGCAACAACATCAACAAAATAGTTCCAATGAAGGAGACGTAGCATGGTAAAACAAGGGTATCTTGGGCTATGTGTTTTGTTTGGTCTTTGCTTTCCTCAGTTGGCATGGGCGGAAAGTGCCATCGCATCATTGGATCGTTCCACCACATCCATCCAAGAATCGGTGCAGCTGACCATTCATGTTGAGGGTAGTGCGGATCAAGATCCTGATTTTTCGCCATTGAAACGTGATTTTGAAGTGTTGGCTCAAAGTCAAAATAGCAATTATAGCTTTATCAATGGTCATATGAATCGGAGTAAAGATTGGAATGTGACCTTAATGCCCAAGCATACAGGCAGCTTATCCATTCCAGCTATTTCTTTGGGCAATATGATGACCAATGCTTTGATGTTGAAGGTGGTGGCTGTTTCCAGCCAAGTGCAACAAACACAACAGCAAAATGTTTTCTTGTCGATGTCAGCCAATGTGCTTGATAGTTATGTGCAAGCCCAAATTTTAGTGACGGTGAAATTGTTTCGAGCAGTGAGTTTGTTGCAAGCGGAATTAAGTGAGCCAGAAGCCAAACATGTCATCATCAAACGCTTGGGAAAAGATAAGAATTATGAAACCTTGCTGAATCAACGTCGTTATGTGGTCACTGAACGAAACTATGCCCTGTTTCCGCAACAAAGTGGGCGTTTGCATATCCCTGCTGTGGTGATGCACGGACAAATCAACCAAGGCAGGGGCATGTTTAATCAGGCAGGGCGAGTGATTCGTGTTCATTCTAAAGATATTGATGTGAATGTTCAGCCCATGCCGCATTCGTGGGATGTTCAACTGCCTTGGTTACCCGCATCCGATGTTAGCTTGCGTGAAATACCAAACAGCCAACATGATTTGCATGTGGGTGATTCATTCACACGCACCATTGAAATGCGAGTGCATGGCTTAACAGCGGAACAATTACCGCCCTTGATATCTCAAGATGTTGCTAAGGGTTGGAAGCAATACCCTGATAAACCTGAACTTAAAACCGAGGTGGATGAACATGGTGTAGTGGGCATTCGACGTGAAAAAATAGCCTTGGTTCCCACACAAGCAGGCGACTTAAAACTTCCAGCCATTCGTGTTGCTTGGTGGAATACCGATACGCATCAAGTGGAACATGCGGAGGTCTTGAGCCGCATGGTGACGGTAAAAGCCAATACTGCTGCCCAAAAATCGACACCTGCTCCTGCGAGCCAAAGCAAATCAACACCACCGCTTATTTCGTCAACGGGAATCACAGGTTCTACAACGCAAGCTGTGGTGGATCATCATCACGTCAAAATATGGCAAGGCATCAGTGCTGCTTTACTCATGGCTTGGTTGCTGACACTGGTGTGGATTTGGTATGGGAAACAACACGCCGCAAGCCAGAAAGAACAACATGAACGCGACCATGCGCGCACACTTAAATCAGCACGCAAAGCATTGGAGCGAGCTTGTCGTGAGAGTGATGCGCAGCATGCATCTCAAGCATTGTTGATTTGGGGTGAAGTGATGTTTCAGCGACATGATTTAAAGCACTTTAGTCAGCTTAAATGGCAGTTTGATAACTTGGATGAAGCTTTGGATGATTTGCAACGTTATTTATACCGTGACAACCATGAAAAGACTTGGGATGGCATGAAGCTTTGGAACATTGTAGCGAACCTATCCGTGCCAGTTCTTAAGCCTGTGAAAGAACCACTGAAAGCATTGTAAGCTTTAATAGAGTTGTTCAAGTATGAACGTATCATCATGCCCGAAATATTTTATCTTACCCACACCGTCATGCCCGAAATCTTTTATCGGGCATCTCATGTTTGAAAAAAAGCCCCTCGACACAAGCACTCGAGGGTGACGGTACAACCCTAAGTCATGATTAAAGTATTAACTGATGTTACGCATACCATCATTCCTTGGTCTTTTAATCGGTTTTTTGGGAATGAAGATTGCTCTGTGTTCATTACTCTGGAAGTGGGGGGGGGGGGGGGGGGGGGGGGGGGGG
>JAUZQM010000092.1 GCA_030950985.1 Mariprofundaceae bacterium
CTAATTTACCCAAGCTAACCAAACATAAAAACCATAACCATGAACAACGTAACATCCCTGCCATGAAACATAAGGGATCGCCTATCACAGGTAACCATGCAAAGAGCAACGAAAATTTGCCGTACTTTTCAAAGTAATGACTTGCCTGATGCAGTTTATTGGCATCCATACGCAGCCAACGTTGATGTAAGGCGGCATGCGCAAACCACCCCATCATATACGTCACAATACTGCCCAACACATTGCCCACAGTGGCAATCCACAACAATCGGCTGGCATTGCCACCTTCATGGACTGAATACAGCAATAAAGCCTCAGAACCACCGGGGAAAAGTGTCGAAGCAATAAAAGCTGAGAAAAAAAGCGCCCATTCCAACGTCGGAAGGCTTAATTCAGCTGATGCTCTTTGTTGATTAAATCTTTGGCATGAAGGCTTTGTCCTCGTAAGGATTTACTGGCATCAGAAAGTAAAAATAGAAAAGCATCTGTCGCATCTTCAGGTAACGGCACAACATCAGGCATCAAACCTGGAAAAGCACGTTTGAATAAATCGGTGCGTACACGCCCTGGATTTAAAGTATTAAAACGATACGGTTTTTCAGGATGTTCACCTTGCCACATGGCGGCTGCATAAGCCAAAGCACGTTTGGCAAAACCATAGGCATGCCAGTTGTTTTGATCTTCTTCTAACATATCACAACTGGTAAACACAACGGATGCCGCTTCCGCCCGACGCAACAACGGCAACATGATTTGCGTGAGCATATTGGGTGCGGTCAAATGCATATCCAAAGCCTCACGGAATGTATCCACTTTCACATATTGTAAGGGTGTGCAGCGATCAAAAGAGCCTGCACAATGTACTAAACCATCCAAGTGAGGAATTTGATCTTTCAATGCCAGAAAAAGTTTTCCGTAATCATCAAACTCAGACAAGTCAAAGGGAATGCAAAGGCAACGTCCACCCGCTGCTTCGACAGCATCTTGCGTTGCCGCCAAATTTTTGGGATGCCGAGAAATAGCGACCACATTCACCTTGGCAGAACCCAAAGCAATGGCGACAGCCTTGCCCAAACCTTGGCTTGCACCCGTGACCATAATGATTTTATCTGCGAATGATTCTTTCATTTTTTATTCCCCTCCCCTCTTTGAAACTTTATCTCTCATTCGGCGCGACTAAAGTCACACTTCCAGAGTCATGGACACGCATGAAAATGATGCCGAATCGTTATTTATTTTTACAATTTTGAAACATCCGCAAGTTGTAAAAATAAGCTGCGAAGTTGCGCCAATAATGCCAAACGATTGGCTTTCACTTGTTCATCATCTGCCATCACCATCACATCATCAAAGAAGCTATCTACAGGTTCACGCAATGTTGCCAAGGCTTCCAATTGTTCTTTCGGTTCACTTGGAAAATCTTTTTTCAAGCTTTGCAAAGCTTCAAATAAACGTTGTTCGGCAGCTTTTTCAAATAAATCAACATCAATCGATTCAGATACTTGTCCTGATTTTTTTAGAATATTGGCAATGCGTTTATTGGCAGCTGCAACCGCTTGACCGTCTTCCGAATCCGCAAAACCTGTCAGTAAACGTGCCACCGCCAGATGTTGATACAATGGCAAATCTTGCGCTGCACTTAAAGCCGCATCCAAGGCTGAAATAGAAACACCCAAAAGAGTCGCCAGACCCAACAAACGATCACGAATAAAATGTAACACCGCAGCATGGGTATCATCGGAGATGGCAATGGTGACACGTTGTTGATTCCACTGTTTGGCTGAATCTTCCAAAATTTCTGCTACGGTCATCTGAATAGGATGTTGATCATCTACAAGCAAACGAATCAAACCCAAAGCCGCACGTCGCAAGCCAAACGGATCGGCACTGGCGGTTGGAATACGTCCTAAATGAAAATACCCCAATAATTTATCACTGCGTTCAATCACACCAATGCCACGGGCAATGCCGCTTTCAGGTAAACCATCATCGGCACTTGCAGGCATGTAATGTTCAGCAATCGCTTGGCTTACCGCGTCACTTTCACCATTCATTTGAGCGTAAATACCACCCATATAACCTTGTAACTCTGGAAATTCACCGACCAAACCCGTGGTTAAATCAGATTTGCACAAATATGCCGCACGTTGACCTTCATCGGCATCAATACCCAGTGCTTTGGCGTTATCCAACATAAAACCGCGCAAACGTCCGACTTGATCACCCACCATGCCCAAACCATCTTGAAAGACGATGCTTGATAAGGTTTCAACTCGGGCTTCTAAAGATGTTTTAGGATCACGATCATAAAAGAAAGTGGCATCTGCCAAGCGAGCGTTGACCACACGTTCATTGCCTTCCGCGACCGCCGCAGGATTTTTAGATTTGATATTGGCAACTGCAAAAAACACATGCGATGGATTGCCCTGACCATCATGCGTGGAAAAACAACGTTGATGATGTTTTAATTCAATGCGACTCACTTCAATGGGTAAGCGTAAAAAATCTTCATCATAATGCCCTGTAATCACATGCGGCCACTCGGTTAAATCGGTGACTTCTTCGATTAAATCAGCATCTTCAACAAGGCTTACACCCGCATCGTTGGCGGCATTCAATAAATCTTTCAGGATTTTAGTTTTTCGCATGTCTCGATTGGCAATGACCATGCGTTCTTGCAGCCAAACAAACGGTTTATTGACACTGATTTCACCCAAACCATCAGCACACATACGATGACCACGTGACTGTAATCCTGATGCAATGCCTGCAAAAGAGAAGGGAATCAGATTATTCCCCAGACGTGCCACCATCCAACGAATCGGACGAATAAAGGCATCGTTGCGTGTCGCACCATCTTGCCAACGCATTTGCTTCGGACTTGGTAAACCTCGTAAAATTGAAGGCATGGCTTCGGCAATGATGCTGCACACATCACGTCCGCGAATGGTTTGCACCGCTTTCATATAACGCGCTTTGCCATCACCTTTGTCTGCCAATTCAAAATCTTCAACAGCAAGTCCTGATTTTTTCGCAAAACCTTGGGCGGCTTTCGTCGGTTCACCATCACGAAAGGCAACTTTTTCAGGTGGTCCCCATAGGATTTGTTGACGGTCGGCTTGCATTAAAGGACACATATCCGCATGAATCAGTAAACGCCGTGGTGTCACGCCCAAGTTTAAAAACGATGTTTCGATATGATTGTTTGTAAAGAGAGATGTGAGTGCTTGCTCAAGTGCTTCACCCATCCGTGGTGCAACACCTGCGGGGATTTCTTCCACGCCAATTTCAATCAATAATGGTGCTGTATTCATCGTTCAACCCCCGCATACGCATGTGCCACGGTGCGCGAAAGTCCACGAACACGTCCAATAAAGCGTTGTCGTTCTGCCACAGAAATAGCACCGCGTGCTTCAAGTAAATTAAAAGCATGGGATGCTTTCATCACTTCTTCGTAAGCAGGAAGTATCAAATTGGCTTCGCATAAACGTTGGCAATCGCTTTCAGCGTGATCAAACTGTTCATGTAAAAAAGAAGTGTCCACATAATCAAAGTTATAGGCTGAAAATTCCACTTCATTGCGATGAAAGACTTCACCATACGTGACTTTTTTGCCTTCAAGTGTTTCCACCCAAACCAAGTCATACACATTATCTACACCTTGCAAATACATGGCTAAGCGTTCTAAACCATAGGTGATTTCACCCGGTGTACGGGATAATGCCACACCACCAACTTGTTGAAAATAGGTGAATTGAGTGACTTCCATGCCATTGAGCCAAACTTCCCAGCCCAAGCCCCACGCACCCAAAGTCGGTGATTCCCAATCATCTTCCACAAAGCGAATATCATGCACATCCGTATCAATGCCGATTTCTTTCAACGATGCCAAATACAACTCAAGAATATTGTCAGGTGCAGGTTTTAAAATCACTTGAAATTGATAATACTGTTGCAAACGATTGGGATTTTCGCCAAATCGACCATCTGTTGGACGGCGACATGGTTGTACATAAGCCGAACGCCAATCTTTATCATCCAATACCCGCAAAAAAGTGGCAGGGTGAAAAGTTCCAGCACCCATCGAACTATCATAGGGTTGTTGTACCACGCAGCCTTGAGCTGCCCAGTAACGTTGTAAGGTCATTATTAAATCTTGAAAGGTTAGCACAGCAAAACTCCCAGCAAAAAAGTTTGGCGAACCTATGCAAGAATGCAAAGATTGCCATACTGCGCAAGATAGCCACAGGTAGGAGTCAGTATTTGTAACTGATGTTACGCATACCATCATGCTATGATTTTTTAATCGGATTTCGGGGATGAACGTTGCTGTGGGTTCATGACTCTGGGAGTGCGGCTTTAGCCGCGCCGAATG
>JAUZQM010000093.1 GCA_030950985.1 Mariprofundaceae bacterium
ACAGGTCGCACCCATCAATTGCGTGTTCACTTATCCCACATAGGTTCGCCGATTATCGGTGACCGACGCTATCAAGGAAAACGTCACCATCGCTTAATGTTGCATGCCCACACTTTACGCGTGGATAAACCTGCGTTTCCTAAAAATATAGAATGGATCGCTAACATGGAGGAGAATTGGCAATGGCCTGGTTAAAATGGATTGGTTGGATTATAAGTATGAGTATTACATCGCTCGCCTATGCACAAACGCAAGGCAGTGATTGGCCGACAGCACCGACGTTGCAAGCAAAGTCTTGGGCATTGATTGATGCTCAATCAGAACAAGTCATTGTGCAACACAATGCTACAGAGGAGTTAGCACCTGCAAGTTTGACCAAGTTGATGACGCTTTATCTTATTTTTGAAGATTTAAAATTGGGGCGCCTCAATAAAGATGAACGCTTAAGTGTGAGTAAAAAAGCATGGAAAATTGGTGGTAGCACCATGTTTTTAGATCCACGCATGCACCCTAAAGTGGATGATTTAATTCATGGTATTGCCACTTATTCAGGCAATGATGCTTGTATTGTCATGGCAGAACATATTTCAGGCAGTGAAGCTGCATTTGCACAACGTATGAATACGAAAGCCAAAGTCTTGGGCATGAATCATAGTCACTTTGTCAATGCGACAGGCTATCCTGCCAAGGGGCATTACAGTTCAGCCTTAGATATGGCATTGCTTGCCACAGCCTTGTGGCGTGATTTTCCTGAAGAATACAAAGTATTTTCAGAACGTGATTTTACCTATGATGGTCGTAAACAACCCAATCGCAACCGTCTATTATGGACGATGAAGGGAGCGGATGGTCTAAAAACAGGGCATACACAAAAAGCAGGTTATTGCTTGGTCGGTTCAGCAGAACGCAATGGTACACGCTTTGTTTCGGCTGTTTTTGGCACAAAATCAAATCGAGAACGCGCCAATCAATCGAAAGTTCTTTTGGAACATGGGTTTCGTAATTTTGTCACCATGCGCCCGTTAGAACGTGAGATACGCCGTAAAATTGCTGTTTATGGTGGTACGGTCGAACATGTTTGGTTAAAACCTGCACATCGTATTGCCGTTACCGTCCCTAAAGGCTTTGAGAAAGAACTACAATTTCATTTGCATTATCAAGCACCACAACATGCACCGATTCAACAAGGTCAAATCATGGGTAGTATCGAAGCTGTACTTGAACATCACAAGCAACAAACGGTTCTTTCACACGTGCCAATGTTAGCTGTACGCGATGTTGAAACTGCGGGTTGGTTTGGTCGCCAATGGGATGAACTTCGTTTGTGGTGGAAAGATCAAAATAAAGATGAGGTGCAACCATGAGTCCAACCATGAATCCAACACTCATAGCTTATGTGAATGGGCAGTTTATGCCCTTGGATGATGCTACGATTCATATTGAAGATCGTGGTTTTCAATTTGCCGATGGTATTTATGAAGTGGTGGCATGTTTTGGCGGCCATTTCTTAGATTTGGATGCGCATTTAGCACGGTTAGAACGCTCATGTGACGGTGTGAACATTCCTTTGCCATGCAGTTTGGATGAGATAGCAGTATTGATTCAACAAACCTATGAGCGCAATCCTTATGCGGATGCGATGATTTATGTGCAAATTACCCGAGGTGCTTCGCCACGTTCACATCTACCACAGGGCAAGCTAACACCGACATTGATTGTGACATCGCGTGATTTACCGAAACCATCCGATGAAAAAATAGCGACAGGTGTGCGTGGTATTACTTTACAAGATATCCGTTGGAAACATTGTGAAATAAAATCCATTGCATTGCTTGCCAGTGTCATGGGGAAACAAGAAGCTCATGCGCGTGATGCCGATGAAGCGTTTTGGCTGAATGAGCAAGGTCATGTATTGGAAGGTTGTTCGACCAATATTCTTGCCATCATTGATGGTGTGTTGGTTACCCATCCTTTGGATCAGCAAGTATTGGGCGGTATTACCCGTAAAATGGCATTGAAAGTATCAAAAGCTCATAATCTACCCGTGATGGAACGTGCTTGGACATTGGATGAACCAGCGATTACTGAAATGATGATGAGTAGCACAACCAATGCAGTCATGCCGATTACCACATTGAATGACACTAATGTGGGTGATGGCAAGGCAGGAAAAACTACCTTGCGTATTCGTCAATGGATGATTGAGGAAATGGAGCGTTTACGTGCCGCTTGATATACACGCCGTTTTATTGGATATGGATGGTACGGTTGTCGATGCGTTCACACCGATTGTCCGTGCCATGCAGCAAACACTCAAAGAATTTGATTTACCCATATTGTCTGAGCGAGAGATTCGCCGCCATACTGGTCAAGGTGATTGCAGTATGAAAACACTTTTTGGTGCGCATCAAGAAGCTGCAAGCCAACGTTTTATTGAACTGCATGATGAAGATTATTTGACAGGTTTGAAACCTTTATTGGGTGCGGAAGCATTCTTCAAAGATATGCAGCAACAAGGCATGCCTGTAGCTATTGTTACCAGCAAAGGGCAACACCGAGCTGAACATCAACTTCAACATCTTGGATGGCAGCCATGGATTCATACGGTTGTTGGGAAAGTAAAAGAACGAGCAAACAAGCCTAATCCCGCAAGTTTATATGTTGCAGCAAAAGCAATGGGTATCGATATTCACAAAACAGTGATGATTGGGGATGGCATTGCGGATATGAAAGCGGCTGTACGGGCGGAATCGTATGGTGTGGGAATCAGTGCTTCCTTTTCACAAGAAGAATTACAACACGTCGGTGCAAGCAAGGTATTTGCAAATATTCCAGAGGTTCATACATGGCTCAACCATCAGATTCGATGACCAACAAAGATGAATTGATTCGTTTTTTATTACCTGATACGCAATGCCGAGGAGCCATCATTCGTGGCACGAATATTTTTAAGACTGCCGCGACAACCCATCATTTAAGTGATGACGTGGCTTCTCTTTTTGGGCAAAGTTTATTGGCATCGATTCTTTTATTGAGCATCAGTAAGGCTGGTGTTCGTCAAGTTTTACAATTGGACAGTCAGCAAGCTCAAGCCCCTATTCAACGGATATTATGTGAATCACGTTCAGGGGCGGTGCGTGGTTATGTAAATTGGCAAGAAAACAACAAAGGTCAACGCAATCAGAAAGGTGGAATGGCATCGTGGATGGGAGATTCATTGCATATTTCAACGGTGCGTGATTTGGGTTTTGGTCAACCGTATGTCTCCACCATTGAACATCAATCGGAGCATCTTGCCGATCATATCGTGCATTATTTGAATCAATCGGTGCAAGTGCGAGCTGATGTGGTGTTGCTTGGTGATTTAGCGATTTTGATTGAAGCCATGCCCGGTTGCTCGGATGATGATTGGTTTCAAGCGGTAGAAACCTTGGCTAAAATTTCAAATACAACATTGAAAAAAAATACACCCGAACATATTTTAGAAGCATTGAATAGCTTACATTGTAAAATCGTGGGGCGTGATGCTTATGCGTATCAATGTAGTTGCTCAACGGAACGTATGGAAAATATCTTAAAGAGCATGAATACAGAAGGGCTTAAAGAATTGGTCGACGACCACAATCAAGTGACTTTATCATGTCAATATTGCAGTCAATACTATACGTTGGATATGATATGAAAATTATTACAGCGAACCTTAATGGTATCCGTGCGGCAACTCGAAAAGGTTTTTGGGAGTGGTTTCAAAACGAAGATGCCGATATGTTATGTTTACAAGAACTCAAAGCCCAAGAACATCAAATTCCAGAACCAGCTAAGCCTGAAGGCTATCATTGTTTCTATCATATCGCGGAAAAAGCAGGCTATTCAGGGGTAGCATTGTATAGCCGTGCCAAAGCTGATGCGGTGCATATTGGTTTGGCTTCGGTAGATGAATCGGTGGACTGGTCAGATATCGATCGTGAAGGTCGTTTTGTGCAGGCTGATTTTGGCAACTTATCCGTTATCAGTGCTTATTTTCCTTCAGGTTCATCGTCGGATGAACGTCAGGCATTTAAAATGAACTTTTTAACTCGTTTTTTACCGTTTATTTGTCGCTTAAAAGAACAAGGTAGAGAAATCATCTTGTGTGGTGATATTAATATTGCGCATAATAATATTGATATTAAAAACTGGCGTGGCAACCGTAAACACTCTGGTTTTTTACCTGAAGAACGCGCTTGGATGGATGATTTATTGTCCAATCATGGTTTTGTGGATGCTTTTCGCCAACTTTATCCTGAAAAAGAACAATATTCATGGTGGTCCAATCGTGGCAAAGCGCGTGCCAACAATGTGGGATGGCGCATTGATTATCATCTTTGCACCCCAAACACCGCTTCTAGCTGCACAGATATCCGCGTTTACACCGATACTTGGTTTTCAGATCATGCGCCAGTGATTGCGACGTTTGATATTTAGCCTTCTCATTTAGCTTATACATCAAGGTCGATAATTTGATAATCGACCTCGCTTGCTTTCCAGCTATGCTTCGCCGATGACTTCTTATTCTTCCACTTCTTCGATTGATCTTTCGACCCATTTTGCGGGTCTACCCTTACAAACACCCTTGGTTTTATTATCAGGTTGTGTGGGGTTTGGTGAGGAATACACGCGCATTGAAGGGTTTTCAAACCGTGATGTGGGTGCAGTAATTTTAAAAGGAACGACACTCGAACCACGCATGGGCAATGCCCCTCACCGTGTTTATGAAACACCATCAGGCATGTTGAATGCGATTGGTTTGCAAAACCCCGGTGCGCGTTATGTGATTGATGAAATTTTACCCCATTTACCCCATGATGAAACTCAATTTTGGGCGAATGCCAATGGTTCTTCCTTAGAAGAATACGCCGAAGTTGCTGCCATGTTCGATGATTCACCTGTGACTGCGATTGAAATCAATATTTCCTGTCCGAACGTTAAAGAAGGCGGCGTGCATTTTGGCAATGACCCGATCATGGCAGCCAAAGTGGTTGAAGCCATGCGTCCGATGACAAAAAAACCATTGATTACCAAACTTTCTCCCAACAATGCTGATATTGCTAAAACAGCACGTTTGGTGATTGAAGCTGGCAGCGATGGACTTTCTGTGATCAATACTTTGGTCGGCATGGCTGTGGATACTGAAAAACGTACACCGATTATTGGCAATATATCAGGCGGACTTTCAGGCCCTGCGATTAAACCTGTCGCCTTGTGGAAAATTCATCAAACCCGTGCTGTGGCAGCCAAACATGGTGTACCTATTTTAGGGCAAGGTGGTTTGACCAATGTCCATGATGCACTGGAGTTTGCCATTACGGGTGCGGATGCTTTGGGGCTAGGAACTGGTTTGTTTTATGACCCACTGTTGTGTGGAAAAATATGTGAGGGTTTACGTTCATACCTTGAAAAACATGAGATGACATCCTATGAGGATTTGGTGGGAAGCTTGCAATCATGCCCATGATGCGTGTTTTTTTATGTTTATGCGTGCTGCTTTTTTCTTATCCTGCACACGCAGGAACATTTTCATGGCTTAGTGATACGCGCTGGGTGACGGTTGCGAAGGTGTATGATGGCGATACCTTTCAAACACGCCAAGGCGAAAAAATTCGTTTTCTTAATATTAATACCCCTGAAATTCAGCATCGAGATTCACAAGCAGAGATAGGCGGTAATATCGCTAAAAAAGCGTTAACTGCTTTGCTATTGGGAAAGCAGGTTCGCTTGCGTTTTGATAAAGAAAAAAAAGATAGGTATGGACGTACCTTGGCACAAGTTTGGATGCGTGATGGTCTATGGGTCAATGCGTGGTTGCTCAATCAAGGCTATGCCCATCTTTATAATTTTGAACCCAATACTCGCTGGGCAAAAAAACTTGCCAAAGAAGATCGTAAAGCACGCCAACAAGGCATTGGGATTTGGAAAACAGCACGTTTTCGAGTGATTCAAGCCACAAAAGTGTCGCATAAAAATATTGGTCAATATCGCGTGATTAAAGGGGCTGTGAAAGAAGTCATCGGTCATAAGCATTGGCGTTTTCGTATGGGAAAGGTTCAAGTTTCTATTCCTAAAGCGTATCGCCAATATTTTCGACATGCGCCTGATGTCAACCAAGGGCTTCGTGTGATGGTGCGTGGAAGAATACGCATCTCCAGAAAAGGACAGCTATTTTTATCCCTCCATTCACCCTATGATTTAGAGGTATTAAGATGAAATCAATGGTCTGCTTATGTCTGCTGCTTGGGTTTTTACCCAGTTGCGCCACCAATCCTGCCAGCAAAGGGCATGATTTTGTTCTCATGTCTGAAAAAAATGAATTGAATTTAGGCAAACAACTCAATGCTCAATACCATCAACAGTTGGTATTATTGGATGAAAAAGACCCGCTGGCAGTTTATGTGAATGAAATCGGTCAAAAAATAGCCAAGGTTGCGGATCGACCTGATCTTTTTTATCACTTTTATGTAGTCGATGATGCGACCATCAATGCTTTTGCCTTGCCCGGTGGTTACATTTATATTCATCGTGGTTTATTGAACTATTTAAATAGTGAAGCTGAACTGGCTGCTGTATTAGGGCATGAAATTGGTCATGTAACCGCACGTCACGCAGTGAAGCGATACACGCAGGTGAAGGCATATCAGGTGGGTATGACGATGGCATCTATTTTTCTTCCGATTCAAGCTGTAACTGGAAATTTAAGCAATCTTTTAGCGGCAACTTTGATCAGTGGTTATGGGCGTGAACAAGAGTTACAAGCCGATGAGTTGGCACTGAAATATACGCCACAAGCAGGTTATGATCCTGATGCCGTCGCACAATTGTTAAACACATTGAAACGCTTGGAAGATTTGGATAAAAAAGAACAAAAAGATGTGGGAAATAAAGTTCACGAATATCATGGTGCATTTGCATCCCATCCTAAAACCAAACAACGTATTGCTGATGTAGAAGCCAAAGAACAACGGCTACATCAACAAGGTTTCATCAACCATGATCGCTTTTTATCCATGCTAGATGGCTATCCTTATGGTGATAGTGCCAAAGATGGGGCGGTTGTTGGGCAACGTTTTTTACATCCAAACTTACATTTACAATTAAGCTTTCCCAAACGCTGGGTGATGAAAAATACAGCACAGGCATTGACAGCGCGTGTGCGAAAAGAAAAAGCATATTTTAAATTAAGCTTGCAAACCTTAGTCAAACGTCAAAGCCCTAAAGAAGTCTTGCAAGACATGTTTCGCAAACAAACGATTACGTATATTAAAAAAGATATGATTTTAGGGCATGAAGCCGCCCATGCTCATGTCGAAGGTCATACTCCCAATATGAAAGGCGCTGCAATGGATGTCACCGTCTGGACATTGGGCGAGCAAGCTTTTGTGATGACCATGTGGGCAAAAAAAGATGTGTTTGCCAACTATGAAAAAGATTTCAACAGCATTGGTTTATCCTTAAAACCCTTCGATGCCAAAACAGATCAAGGTATTCCACGTATGGCATTGCACTTATGGAAGCAAGGTGATTCATGGCAATCCTTGGCAAAACAATCGCATGATATTTTAGGCAAGTTTACAGCGGAACGTTTGGCTGTGTTGAATGGCATGAGTCTTCAACAAAAACCCAAACAAGGTGACGTGATTAAAATTATGAAATAACACATACTGGTTTAACTCTTGCTTTTCCATGACGATTGAAAGCCCGCTTAACTTGAAGCATTTATGGCAAAATTATTGAGTAACTTTAAGCAGAAAGACATCTTATTATAAATAGTTATTATTTTCACATTAAATATGGCTTGTGATGATTGTTGCAACGTGATTCTCAGATTTTGAAGCGACTTATTTCCTTAGAATTTCAATGGTTTTAGGGCTCACTATTGAATTATTTCCATGAATTAATCAGCTATAAGCGCCAATATTCCGAACATTAAATAGAACATCTTCTGAAGTTCCTATGATTCAAATTTTAGCATGTTCAATTATACTGCGTTCATTGTAACGTATTACTTCATCATATTTGGGGTCAGCTCGTTTGCATGCTTTATCTTTTAATTTAATTCATTCTGGTAACTTCTTATGCCTACAATAATTCACAGCCAGACCCCCGTTCACGACTGCATTATGAATCTTTGTAGGCAAGTATAAGCAGCATCAATATGAAATTTAACTACTTGTATGCCCTTTGCTAACACTATAAACAGTAGCTAGGTCATCCCTCGCCTATGGCAGAACTTTTTTTACAAGCATGTCATCTTCTTAAGATGTGCTTCACCTTTCTGGGAATAACCTCTTTTTCTTGGTGAGAAGTTGGTTCTTTTTGGCTTCTTTTTCACGTGCCCAGATAGCCCTAGAATCTCTTGATAGATGATCAAAAAGGGCTCTTCGACTAGAAAGTTTTATATGTGAAAATTCGCCATCGGCACGAGAAAAAACTAATTCACTAGATACTTGATGTCGATATTCTCATCCAGATATTTAGCGTAAATCTTTGTCAGACTTTAAGTGGGCAACCAGCATGTTTATTAAGAGAATATTATAAATCATCTTGGCAACAAACTCAGCGCGGTCCATGAGGGGACGACCAAATAATTTCGGATATAATCTTCAATGAGAATAAACTCAAGAGTTGTAACAAGTTTCTGTTATTACTTGCTTAGTAGCGAATCTTACGCACTCAGCATTTTCATCCCCTATAATTTCTTAAAATCTACCCTAATCAATTTAATATAAAGCTGTCATTTTAAGGAAGCTATTCACCTTTTCAGATGCTTAAGGTCTCCAACTAAGCCACCGCATACAGAGACGTAAGACCTGCTTACTCTGTATTTTTTCACTTTAGTTGGAGACTTTAACAAGGCTGTATAAAGTTCAAATATATTGGAATTGGTGCTTTTTAAAGATTAACATATCTGCTTGGCACGTAACATCAATTATATGATACTTAAAACAGCTCTTTAAACTATCATGCCTGCGCCCACAGTATTATTGGTAAAACTATCAATCACAATAAAACTTCCAGTAGTGCGATTATCTGCATAGGTATCAAAAATCAAAGGTTGTTGTAGTTTAAAGGTCACTTGTCCAATATCATTCATTTCCAAACGATCTGATGACTCATGATTCAATGTGTGAATATCTGTTTTATAATCAATATGATCAACCATCACTTTCAATTCACTACTGGCATGCTTGATGATGTATTTGTTACGATTTTCCAACGCTTCATCGCCAATCCAACACATATTGGCAGTCAACATTTTTTTCGTTTCAATCGCTTCACCGTCATGAATCAACATGTCACCTCGTGAAACATCAATTTCATCGTTTAAGGTCAGTGTGATACTTTGTAATGCAAAAGCTTCTTCAAGCTTGCCATCAAAGGTGACAATATCTTTCACTGTTGATGTTTTTCCTGATGGTACAGCCATCAAAGCATCACCCACTTTGACCGTTCCTGATGCAATGGTACCCATAAATCCACGATAATCTGGCAAATCAGCTGTTTGAGGACGATTTACCAACTGTACGGGCATACGAAATGCTTTTTGATCCAAATCATCCAATACAGACATAGACTCCAAGGTTTCCAGCAAGGTATCGCCTTTATACCAATCCATCTTATCCCCACGAACCGTCACCATATCACCCGTTAAAGCCGACATAGGAATACAAATCAAATCCTTAACACCTTGCTTCGCGCAATAGTCTTTCATATCCGCTTTAATACGTTCAAACGTGGCTTCATCATAATCCGCCAAATCCATCTTATTGATGGCAACAATCAAATGCGGCATACCCAATAAACCTAAAATATGTGTATGACGCTTGGTTTGTGGTAATACACCATGACGTGCATCAACCAAAATGATTGCAGCATTGGCAGTTGATGAACCTGTCACCATATTGCGTGTGTATTGTTCATGCCCAGGGCAGTCGGCCATAATAAATTTACGTTTGGGTGTGGCGAAATAACGATAGGCGACATCAATCGTAATGCCTTGCTCACGTTCTGCGGATAAACCATCCGTCAACATCGCCAAATCAATTTCTGCTGCCGAAGATACATGGGTTAAGCCTTTCTTTTTACGCACAGCCATCAACTGATCTTCAAAAGCACCTTTGGTATCCACCAATAAGCGACCAATCAAGGTAGACTTACCATCATCGACACTACCGACCGTAACCAATCGCAACAATTCGATTTCTTTTGTTAATTCAAAATTAAATTCACTCATGTTTTATTACCTATCTACGCTTAAAATGATTCAGATTGTTTATATATAGTCGTTCAAGTATGAAAGTATCGTCATGCCCGAGTTCTTTTATCGGGCATCTCATGTTTAAACCAAAAAATCCTAGACACAAATTTTTAACACAAACTATCGAGTGTGAAAATGAAGCTTTGGAGTATTCATGCTTAAATACTATAGCGATGTTTTTTTAGAAATAACCTTCTTTTTTCTTATCTTCCATAGAATTAGAGCCGTGATCAATAATGCGTGTTTCACGCTCAGATCGACGTGATGCAGCCGCTTCAATGACAATTTCATCCATATTCGTGGCATCAGAACGCACCGCACCTGTACACGGGCTACAACCCAAAGTACGAAAACGAGACATCACCATGGTCGGCTTTTCACCTTCAAGCAATTGGTCTTTATTTGCTTCATAATAAGGAATAAGCATATTGCCACGTTCAATCATTGGTCGTTCTTTGGCAAAATACAATGGCACAATCGGAATAGCTTCATCGCGAATATATGACCAAATATCCATTTCTGTCCAGTTTGAAATAGGGAATACACGCACTGACTCGCCATCATGAATGCGTCCATTATAGAGACTCCACAATTCAGGTCGTTGATTTTTCGGATCCCACTGACCAAATTCATCACGCATGGAAAACACACGTTCTTTGGCGCGTGAGCGTTCTTCATCACGGCGTGCGCCACCAAAAGCAGCGTCATAACCCCCTTCTTCCAAGGCATCTAACAAGCCTTTTGTTTTTAATGCACCGCAACAACGTGCCACACCAAACTCTTTGGGGTTCATGCCTTTAGCAATCGCATCTTCATTGCTACGAACAATTAAATCCGCACCAATTTCTTCGCAAAAATCATCACGAAATTTATACATTTCTTTGAACTTATAACCTGTATCGACATGCAATAATGAAAAAGGTAACGGAGCAGGGTAAAAAGCTTTGCGTGCCAAATGTACTAAAACACTGGAATCTTTACCGACAGAGTAAAGCATCACAGGATTACGAAATTGTGCTACGACTTCACGAATAATGTGAATCGATTCAGCTTCCAGTGCTTTTAGTTGGGTTAATTTATGTTGACTCATTATTTCAATCCTTATTTTTTAATCATCATCAATCGATTTGTTTTCGCGTCCCTTGAGTGAACTAACATGCAAACCACATTCCACTAAGGTATCTTTATTTTCCCACCACCAACGACCTGAACGGGGATCTTCCCCCACGCTAATCGCACGTGTACAACAATCACATCCAATCGAGACATAAAATTCATCATGCAAGGCATTATAAGGCAGCTCATGTTCACGGATATATGCCCATACATCTTTTTCTGTCCAATTGCGCATCGGGTTATATTTTTTCAAACCATAGACAGGGTCATCTTCAATCGCTTGTATACCAGAACGGCTTTTGGATTCATCTTTACGCCGACCTGTAATCCAAGCTTCCTGATCTTTCAATACCTTTTGCAAAGGATGAATTTTTCGTATCGCACAACAACGTTTACGGTTCTCAACGGAACGATAAAAACCATTGATACCATCCTCTTTTACCATCACTTCTACTTCTTCAGCATTAGGGAAACAAATATCAATCACCTTGCCATAACGTTCACATATCGCATCCATCACATCGTAGGTTGCTTTGGGTAAGCGACCCGTATCCAATGTGACGATACGAATAGCCAAATTATGCTGGCATATCAAATCAATCAAGACCATGCCTTGAGGACTCAAACTACACGAATAAATCAATTTATCAGCGTGTTGATGCTTTGCTTCTTTCAATAATAAAAGCGTTTCATGTATCAATGTATTCATTGAACCTTCCATAAAGATATACCTACGACTGGCCACCAGTATTGAGATACCAGCATAAATATGAAAAATGCTGATAACGACAAGATACCACCATAACGCAACATGCTGGATGAACGTAAATAACCGGTGGCATGAATCATCGCATTGGGCGGCGTACTCATCGGTAAAATAAATGCAAACCCTGAAACCAAGCCAATCGTCAATGCAATCGCTACAGGATCAAATCCAGATGCTAAGCCCACGGGAATGGCAATCGGTAAAACAATCGCGACCGCTGCCGCATTACTCACACCTTCCGTAAAAAACAAGGTCAACAATACCAACAATGCCAACAGCGCTAAACCCACCATATCACCTGGAATCAATGTTTGAGCTAACCATACCGCTGCACCACTATCCGATAGAGCTTTACCAATGGCAATCGCTCCACCATACATAAGTACCACACTCCAAGACACATGTTTTTCAATATCACTCCATGTTACAATGCGTAACACAAACATCGAGACCACTGCCACCAACGATATACTTGCCAAACTATTGGCGTGTCCTGCCAACAACCAAGCCAAAACTGTCACCGTCATCAAGCCTGCCATTAGCCAGCCTTTGATACTTAAATCACCCAGCTCCAAACGTCGTTGTTCAAAATATGCTTGAACCTGAAATAAATCCAACACCACATGACGAGTCATTCGCCTTAATAAAAGGGCAGCAACACATAACAATAAAACGACCATCGGAAAAGCTGCTAATGTCCACGTGAAAAATGAAAAGGTTTGCCCCGTCAGTTCGCTACTTAATGCCAAAGCCAACGGCCCTCTTGCACCACCCAGTAATGTGGTCACACCACCAATAATCGCTCCCCAAGCCAACGCAAAAAAAAGTGCTTGCCCATACACATGCCCTTTTTTCAAGCCCAAAGCACGTACGATTTCCCAAGCAATCGGTAAAAATAACGCCGCCACCGCATGTTCAGGCATCACACATGCCATCAGTGCGGGCAATAACATCATCATCAATAACAAGCGTTGCGGTTTATCCGCTGCTCGGGTCAAGACATTAAGTGCTACATGTTCAGATAAACCACTTTGAACCACACCTGCTACCAACATAAAAGCACCTAAAATAAAAAAGACAGCTGGATTTCCAAACAGTGCAAAGACTTCGGTGGCTGGCAATACCCCGAGCATGGGCAACAGTGCTAAACCTAACAATGATGTGATTGCCAAAGGTAATAACTGGGTAATCCACAACACAAGGCACAAAAAGAAAATCAACAATGCATACCAAGCCGAATCACTTAAACCTTGCGGGGTATCACTCGACATACCAATCACGAACATCACTGCAAGTAGAAACATGCCAACAAAGGGCAACGATTCCTTCACAAGGACTTGATGAAAAGGACGCTTATTTTGTTGTTGATCTTCATCCGTCGCACTTAAGTAGCGACGAAAACCATCCAACCAACCATTCCAACGTCGCCCCCATGACGACACCACCCAACGTTCAGAAATTGCAGGTTCATGACCATCTAAGACCCGACTTTCCATCGGCGTTAGGACTCGCCCCATATCACGCAAACGATGCATCGGAATGCCCGATGTTTCTAATAATTGATATTGCAACAATAAAGCATTTTCGACTTCATCCAATGAAGGAATGGGTACGTCTTGTAAAGGGGTGTTGGGCAAAGGACGAAAAGGAATCAACAACGGCACAATGCCTTTTTCCACCATGTTTTTCATCGCTTTTACGGTTGAATCCAATGGTTCAAGTCCCACAATCAAGTGACTCACCACAGCACCTTCACGAAAAACATGTTTGGCATAATTCAATGTTTTCCAAATAGCGGCTTGCCCACCGTTTTTTTCTTTACCAGGGCAAATATCGGCAAATCGTTCTTTATCATGAACTTCAAGGTTACAGATAAAAATATCTAAACCCGCAGCATATAAAGCATCAAGTGCCGTTAAATCTTGTGGTGCGACTGTTTCCAAAGCAATTTGACGATGACCCAAATGCCTTCTTAACAAGGCAACCACAGGCACCAAACTCAATAGTCCAACATCATCGCCTTTGCTAAATCCATTGTATAAATAAACCGTGTCCACTTCACGTTCTTTCAAAGCAGCCAACACCACTTCCACCAGTTCAAGTGGATCTCGTAAGGGTGGTGTCACCTCATTCATCATCGAATCAAACTGACAATAAGCACAGGCTTGACCCTTTTGAGCAAAGAAGCCGCAGCCCATAAAAGGCTGTAATATCAATAAACGGTCATGCAAGGATGCAAAACTTCCCATCCGTGATCCTTTGCGCGTTTGCTGACTATAAAAAGCGGGTGCTTCAACCAGTTCAACCGATTCAAGTTCACCACCACACGACATCAATGCTTGACCATCCGCATCAACTTTTAACGAAAGACCACTGGCTTCAGTATATGGCTGACCCACAGGTACTGTACAAAAATGTCCGCTGGACAAACGTAAATCCAAAACCGTTTCAGTACCATTGGATTGGGCTAACCAACGTGATGCATTGGGCAAACCATCAGGCAAAGCCAAGCCTCGACTCACTAGCGAAAGCTTGGTACGACCAGGATTGGAAAAAGGGTGTAAATCGTCTGTCATCGTTAGATTTGTGAGATCTTTTCCACCACAATGCGCCATTGAGTATCAGATATTTGTTCTTTCACCTGAATTTTTTGCCCTTGTTCTTCTAACGATAAAGGAACATTTTTAATGGGAGCACCATCATCAAGAATCACTTCCAATTGAGAACCAATCGCCATTGTTGTCAGTTTAATTTTTGTTTTCACAAAATTCATCGGACATGCCACACCCGATAAATCAAGGCTTATTACATCTGAACCCTTGCCTTCACCTTTGCTTTCAACATTCTTTTCAACGCTGTTTTTAACGCTGTTTGTTTCTTCAGTCGCATCGGGAACTGCGGCAAAGCGTTTTTCTGCCAATGCCAGCCATGCACCTTGAACATCTTTAAGTTTTGTCACGCCTGCCGCAGGTTCTGCCAAATCAATGCTCATCAAAGCACTTTGTACCGCCATAAAACCTGTCATTACTTCAATATTTGCCGCTGCATTAAGCATCAACTTAGGAAATACTTCAGCATCATCTTCAGGTGCTTCACCATAATCGACTAAAAACGCTCTCGCTGTTGATATAGCTGAACGACGCAACGCCGTTTGAGCTTCAGCCCAGAACATCGCATCGACATGCGCACGTGCCATCAACAACTCATATTCAGCTTCAGAAATTAAAGCATCCGACATGGACAGTACAGCACCAGCACACTCACCTTTTTTATTGCCTTTGGTATTGAATACTTCGTTTTCATTCCAGTCATACACCAAACCATCCACTTCACCCGGATCAGCTTTAAAAGATACTAAAATATCCGACAAACCTTCTTTACCTAAGCGTTTTGCCCAATCGTGTACTGATTCATCCGCTTCACGCCCATCTTTATAAGCATTCAAAACTGCCATGCCTGCTTCTGGAGCATATTTAGCTGGAACCCATTCAGATGCAAAGGCAAACGGTTCACCGGCCACACCTGAACCACCCACATGCAATTGATAATGGGGAACAGCTTGACCTGCGACCTTTTTTGCCATGCCATGAAAGCCCAAATCAGCAATATGATGACGACCACATGAATGTTGGCAGCCCGATGCTTTGACGGTAATCCCTGCTAAGCTGCTATCTTGCTTCAAATCTGACATCAATGGCTGTAAAGCAGCTGCCAAACCTCGGCTGGACGTAATGCCCAAACGACATGTTTCTGTACCAGGGCAAGTAGTAATATCGGATATAGAACGTGCATAAGCCGTTGGAATACCAGCATTACCTAGCATCTCTACAACATCATCCACATAGTTTTCATCGACATCAACCATGACCAAACCTTGTTCAGTCGTGACACGTAATGCGTTGGTTTTGCCCAAGCGAGCAGCTTCTGCCACGGCATGACATTGAATCGCAGTTAAGTCACCACGAAAAACATTTAATAAAATAGATTTATAACCATTATGCTGATCAACCACACCGCTTTCATCAAACGGCATCGCATCTGTTGGCGTACGCCAGTTTGCTTCTGCAAAACCAGTATCATGCTGATGTGTGGATTCAATCACAGCTCGTTGCTTTTTGTATTCAGCAATGAAACCTTCGGCACCCAATTTTTGCATCACATATTTCATACGCGCACGCGCACGACGTTTGCGATCAGAAAATTTAAAATGAACACGCATCAAGGCTTCGCCTACTAAAAAGATATCCGACTCAGGAATAAATTCTTCCAGTAAAATAGCTTGCACAGGTTGTGATGATAAACCACCCGCAGCCCAAACCTTAAAGCCTGCAACAGCATCCTGATGTGTCGCAATAAAACCAATATCGTGCATGCCACCCAAACCACAATCGGTCGCACATCCAGAGAAGTTTACTTTGAATTTACGCGGAAATTGCTGCGCCAAAGGATGACGTAAAAAATATTCTGCAAATTTACGGGCATGAATACTGACATCCGCATGTTCCGCAGGGCAACGACCTGCCAAGAAACAACTGGTCACATTCCGCACCGTATTTCCACATGCTTCACGTGTGGTAATAGCAGTCTTATCGAGTTGACGTAAAAAAGGTACAACATGATCCAAAGCAACAAAATTCACCTGAATATCTTGACGTGTGGTGATATGGATGACTTTTTCAGGCGCAACTTTAAGTGTGCCATCCGTTGGCATGCATCCACCATAACTTTCCGCCAAATCGCCCAACACAATCAATTGTTCAGGCGTGATATTACCACCAGGTAATTTGGCACGAATCATCTGCACGCCTTCTTGACGTTGACCATACACACCCATTTGTAAACGAAACGGCGTAAAACGTTCTTCAGGCATAGTGCCTGCTTTAAATGCTTTGTAACCAGCCTCAAACTCATCCACATCAGCTGTTTTTGTAAATTCAAATGTTGTCATATCTACTTAACCTCAAGGTTCACCACTACAATCACTATACAATCACCACAGAGATACAAAGAACAAAACCTTAATTATATTCTCTGTGTCTCTGTGGTTAAAATCTTATTCGCCGAACTTTAATTCACATGCTTGTTCGTACGTCACCAAATCAGTAATGGTTGGGTTCTCACCACACAATGGGCAAGCTGGATCTTTGCGTAATTTCAATTTTTTCCATTCCATGCGCAAGGCATCAAATACCATCAACTTACCTGACAAAGAATCACCAATGCCAAGGATTTCTTTGACTGCTTCCACGGCCTGAATCGTTCCAACACAACCCGCCAATGCCCCTAAAATACCAGCTTCAGAACAGGAAGGTACAAGACCTGCTGGTGGTGGTTCAGGGTATAAACAACGGTAACATGGACCTTCTTTATGAACATGCGGCTTGTATGTCGCCACTTGTCCTTCAAAGCGAAACATTGCGCCTGAAATCAAGGGTTTCTTTTCAAAATAACATGCGTCATTGACCAAGAAACGTGTCGGGAAATTATCACAACCATCAATAATAATGTCATAATCTTTGATAATATCACGAATATTATCTTCAGTGACAAAATAGTTATACGTATTCACTTTCACATCAGGGTTGAGCGCCTGCATGGTTTGCTTGGCACTTTCCACCTTGGGCATACCAATACGACTTTGGTTATGAATAATCTGGCGTTGCAAGTTCGAAGAATCCACGACATCCGCATCCGCAATGCCAATCGTACCAACACCTGCTGCTGCCAAATAATAGGCAACTGGCGAACCCAAGCCACCCGCACCAATCATGAATACTTTCGCTTCTAATAGTTTAGACTGCCCTTCAGCACCGACTTCTGGCAAAATAATATGGCGTGAATAACGTTCGATTTGTTCTTCTGTGAAATCAATCATACTTTAACCTCAATATCACCACATTAGCACAAAGGCACAGATCGTATCTCCGCACCGCTGCGCTTCCGCAGTTCAAAACTTTTAAACTTCAATACCTTTAAATAAGTCCGTGGACATATAACGCTCGGCCATCGATGGTAAAATCACCACGATTCGTTTGCCTTTCATGCTATCTTTCGCCGCCACTTTCAATGCCGCGCATACCGCTGCACCTGATGAGATACCACCGGGAATGCCTTCTTCGTTGGCTAAACGGCGTGCCATAGCAAAAGCATCATCATTGCTCACTTGCTCTACGCCATCAACGATGTCCATATTCAAATTCTTAGGAATAAATCCAGCACCAATACCTTGAATTTTGTGCGGGCCAGGCTTGCCACCAGACATTATAGGAGAATCAACAGGCTCCACTGCAAACGCTTTAAAATCAGGATTTCGAGATTTTAATACTTCTGATATACCTGTAATGGTCCCACCCGTGCCAACGCCAGCCACCAAAGCATCCACTTTACCATCACAATCTGACCAAATTTCTTCAGCTGTCGTTTGGCGATGAGCCTCAGGATTCGCAGGGTTTTCAAATTGTCTTGCCATAAACGAGCCTTCATTGCTTGCTGCTAACGCTTCGGCTTTGGCAATCGCACCTTTCATACCTAATTCAGCAGGTGTTAAGACCAATTCTGCGCCCAAAAGTTTCAATAATTTCCGACGTTCCAAGCTCATGGATTCAGGCATGGTTAAAATGCAGCGATAACCTTTAGCACGGGCGATAAATGCCAAGGCAATACCCGTATTACCAGATGTCGCTTCAACAATCGCGCCGCCTTTTTTTAAAGCCCCTGACGCTTCCGCCGCTTCAATCATAAAACGACCGATACGATCTTTCACAGAGTTTAAAGGGTTATAAAATTCACATTTCACTAGAATTTCAGCATCCAAATCAGCGCCAATTTGATTCAAACGAATCAAAGGTGTGCCACCCACTGTTTCTGAAGCATTATTATAAATAGCCATATCAACCCTCCATTACATTTTGTTCAATCGGTTCAACATGCACGCCTTCTTGCGCCTCAAGCCATCGCGCAGAAGCTTCGACAATTGAAGTTTCGCCCTCAATTTCAAGCCCAAGCAGCCCCATGCCTTCTTTTACCGATGCGCTACGAATATTGGTGATGACATCAAACTCTTTTGCCAATTTCCAAATCACTGGGCTCGTCACTGATTTTTCATCAAAGTTCAAATAAACACGTAATTTCATACAGCACCTCTAAAAAAGGAAGGCACAAAAACGTTATGCCTTCGTATCTTTGTGAATTATTTTCCACCTGCAATGGCTGGAACAATTGATACTTCATCACCATCTTTTAATGCTGTTTCACGACCTTTCAAAAAACGTACATCTTCATCATTCAAGTATACATTCACAAAACGACGAATCTCACCAGACTCATCACACAAACGCTCTTTTAGACCTGCATGTGCAGCTTCTAAGTTATCGATCATGCTGCCGATGTTTGTAGCTTCAACGGATACTTCATCAGCACCTGCGGTTAATTTACGCAAAGGGGTTGGAATTCTTACTGTTACTGCCATGTTATTCTCCTGTTTTTTTTATGTTACTTTTTTGATAACTATTCAGGTTGCCGCTTATTTTTCTGATGACAAGGCGAAAAAGCGGAGCTTACGACTGTAAGTGAGCATTTTTTAACGCCGACATCGGGGAAATAATAGGTAAGCTGATTATCGTTATTTCACGCCATCTGCTGCTGCCAATACATCAAACTCTTTTAATGAGGCATTGATAATACGTGGTTTTGCTACTTCATTTAAAACGGCTTCCTGTGTTTTCAAGCCATTACCTGTGATACACAAAACAATGGATTCATCACGCGGAATTTTCCCAGAATCAATCAGTTTTTTCGCGCAACCCAAGGTGACACCACCCGCAGTTTCTGCAAAAATACCTTCAGTTTCAGCCAATAACTTCATCGCATCAATAATTTCTTCATCAGAAACATCTTCAGCATAACCACCACTTTCTTTCATGACTTTATTCGCATAATAACCATCAGCAGGGTTACCAATCGCCAATGACTTCGCAATGGTGTTTGCCTTCACTGGGTGAATCATATCCGTATCATCTTTGACTGATTTCGTAATAGGGGAACAGCCAGTGGCTTGTGCGCCATACATCGCTGTTTGATTATCTTCAACCAATCCCAATTGAATAAATTCTTTGATGGATTTATCTATTTTCGTGCACAAAGACCCTGAAGCCATCGGTACGACAACATGCTTGGGAGCTTTCCAACCTAATTGTTCCATCACTTCGTAACCCAAGGTTTTTGAGCCTTCCGCATAAAATGGACGCACATTCACATTCACAAATGCCCAACCATATTTGCCAGCAACTTCTGAACACAAACGATTTACATCGTCATATTGACCGCGAATACTGATAATATTGGTGCCAAAAATTGCAGCTCCCAAGACTTTACCTTGTTCTAAATCTTCAGGAATAAATACATATGATTCCAAGCCTGCTGCTGCGGCATTGGCGGCTACTGAGCCTGCCAAATTTCCTGTTGATGCACATGCCACTGTTTTAAAACCAAATTCTACAGCTTTGGACAAAGCCACTGATACAACACGATCTTTAAAGGATAAGGTTGGGTAACATACTGAATCAATTTTAATATAAAGCTCTTTTACACCCAATGCTTTGGCTAGGCGATCAGCTTTAATCAATGGTGTAAAACCATTGTTTGCACCCACTTTTGGTTCACCATCAATGGGTAATAACTCTTTATAACGCCACATGTTTTGTGGGCGAGATTCAATCAATTCACGTGTGAATTTACCGTCCAGTTTATCATAGTCATAGACGACTTCTAAAGGACCAAAACAAAACTCACACACATGTGTGGGCTGAATTTCATATTCATGACCACATTCACGACATTTTAAGGCACGAACAATACTTTCACTCATCTCGTCAAACTCCCGTTTTCTTTTTTCCAATTTCCAGAAATAAAAAAACCTTCGCGATAAAGCGAAGGTTGAAAGTATGGCTTTTGCCAAAAAAACTAACAACCCGAAACTTATCGCTCCTAACTTACGTTAGGCAGGCGTTGGCACCATTCTCTAAGTTTTCACTTAGTCGGTTGCCGCAGAATCATTGGGCCTGTAACCCTCCTCTGCTCTAGATAAAATCGGATCTAAATATAATAAATGCGGACTATGCATAGCTCACTGAAAATAACAAGTTTGGAATTGATCGTTCAAGTTTTAAATAACTGATGTTACGCACACCGTTAGTTCGGTGTATTCATCACGCTGAAAGTACGGCTTATACATCTTGCTGTTTTTGTAAGCGAATCATTTCGCGATGACGACGAAATACATATTTAGCAATAGAGTCTTCTTCCTCATCGCAATGGTAAAAAAAATTTCACCCCAATAAACAGTCGATTATCTTCAGTTATTTTTGCCCACATCACTTTCATCTCAGCAATGAATTACCGAGGATTCCCATGATGGAATACTAAACTTATAAAGGCTTGCATTATCGACGATAGATTGCGTTATTATTGATAATAGTTATCGTTCTTGGCAATGATAAAACTTACAGCACAACGACAAGCTATCCTCGATATGATCAATCAATCTAATCAACATTGGGATGCTGAAATATTAGCTCGAGCATTAAGCGATGCAGGGCATTCTATTGGTATTGCCACGATTTACCGTGGTTTAACGGCGCTTGAACAAGCGGGTTTAATACAAGCCATGCATTTGGGTGATAAAAAACGCTATGAACGTTCAGATAAAGCGCACCATGATCATTTGGTATGTGGTTCATGTGGTTCGATTGAAGAATTTTTTGATGAGCAAATTGAACAACGTCAACGACATGTTGCTAGTCAATATCATTTTCAAATGAATGGTCATCAATTATTAATTTTTGGTATCTGTCAACAATGCTTAAAGCTAAGTGTGAAAGGAGAACAATCATGATTTCATCATGGATCATTGTGTTTCGTGAAGTATTGGAAATGGCCTTGGTATTGGGTGTCTTACTTGCTGCGACCAAAGGCGCACAGCATAGCCGTCGCTGGATTGGTTTTGGCGCATTCATCGGTTTTTTAGGCGCAGTTATCGTGGCTTTTCTGATGGAAGAGATGGAATCGTCTGTTCATGGTAATGGTGAGTTTATTTTCAATGCCGTGTTGTTATCTCTTGCAGCATGTTTATTGGCTTGGACAGTTTTATGGATGAGTCAGCATGGAAGAGATATGACCATGCGTATGCAACAGATTGGTTCTTCAGTCACAGCGGGTGATTTGCCAACAACTGCCTTGTTTGTGGTTGCATTATCGGCGGTCATGCGTGAAGGATCCGAAGCCGTCTTTTTTCTCTTTGGTGCAGCAGAATCGGGCAATAGTGATGCTTGGAATATAGTGTGGGGTAGTTTGCTGGGTATGTTGTCTGGCGCTGGTGTGGGTTATATTTTGTACCGAAGTTTGTTACATATCCCCATGCAATCATTGTTTCGTGTCTTGGCATGGTTACTGATGTTCTTGGCAGCAGGTATGGCATCTCAAGCAGCAGCAAATTTAACGATGATTGAAGTCTTGCCACCCTTGGTCGAGATACTTTGGAATACCTCATCTTGGTTACCTGTAGAAAGTATTATCGGTGAAGTCTTGCATGTGATGATAGGTTATGATGATCAGCCGAATGGCATGCAAGTGCTTGTTTTTGCTGTATTTTTAATGGGAATGATTGTGTTAAACCGTCAACAAAAAGCATCTTAGGCATGTCCAATTTGAGAGGATAGATGCGATTTTTCCACGCCTAAACTTTGTGCGGCATGTGCCCAACGCAGTTCAGGTTCAATATGAAAAATAAGTTGTTCGCTGGCTGGTGCAATAAGCCAGTGATTATCCATCATTTCTTGTTCTAGCTGACCTGCATCCCAACCTGTATAACCCAATACAAGCATGAAATGTTGGGGACCTTGTTCTTGCACAATCTGTTCAAGTACATCTTTGGAGGTGGTCAAGTGAATTTCTGGCGTAATCGGCATGGTTGATTCATAAACATGCTGCCCATCATGAATAACAAAACCACGAAAAGGATCAATCGGGCCTCCTTCGTAAGAATGCAATTCATCTTTCATCAAGGTCTGCATGATATGATCACTGGGTGTGAGTTGAATATCTTCAAAAACATCCGCAATAGAAATATCTTGCGGACGATTGATAATTAAACCCATGCTGCCTTCGGAATCATGATGACATAATAAAATGACCGTATCTTTAAACTGAGGCTCTTGAAGGCTTGGCGTGGCAAGCAAGAGTTGCCCTTTGAAATCATTTAATAACATGCGGAACTCCTTGATTGACAATTCAAATGTTGGGGAAGCGTTATCAAGGAATACGGTTTGAGTCGTGATTTAAAAACGTCAAGCTGCTTGCATTACATGGGCAAGCTTGATTGCCTCAACAAGACTAGTGTAGGCTATATTTCCCTTGCCTGCACGGTCCAATGCCGTGCCATGATCAACACTAGTGCGAATAAAAGGTAATCCTAACGTTACATTCACAGCATCACCAAAGCTTAAAGCTTTAATAGGAATCAAACCTTGATCATGATAACAGCACATAATGGTATCAAATTGATCACGCATTTGCGCTGAAAAAAGGGTGTCTGCAGGCAAAGGGTCGGTAATTTGAATACCTTGTTGACGTGCGAGTTCAATCGCAGGCTTTAAAATATCCAATTCTTCACGACCAAAATGACCTTGTTCACCTGCATGCGGATTGAGTCCACACATGCCCAAACATGGTTTTTCGATAGCAAAGCGATGTTTGAGATCATGATGGGTAATTTGAATACATTGTAATGTTTTTTCGATGGATAAAGCAGCAGGTACTTCTTGCAATGCCATGTGTGTGGTTAATAAAGCAACGCGTAAGTGTTGCGATGCCAACATCATGACAATATCGCAATCGGTACCCAAATGAGCCAAAAATTCAGTATGCCCTGGAAATTTAAAACCACTATCACGTAAAATAGCTTTTTCAATAGGGCCTGTTGCCATGCCTTTGGCAACACCTTGTATGCAAGCTAAAGCTGCCGCTTCAATACAAGCCACCACAGCTTTCGCTGTTTTGGCGGAAGGTTGACCAGCAATGGGGCGAACATCTGCTTCTGCTTGCAAAGCATCACTTAAAGGATTCCAACACCATAACGTCCTTCCATCCGTGTTGGATTCTGGCAGTTGATTCAAGTCCGTAATGGATTCGATATTGACTGAAATATGAAGCTCTTTCGCTCGTAAACTTATCCATTCGATAGGTGCGACAATAACGGTGTTGATAAATGATTCAGGATGATCTTGCTGTGCCATTAAAACACAGTCTGAACCAATGCCTGCTGGTTCTCCAATGGTAATAAGTAATGGTTTATGTGTGAGTATAATCATAAAATGGTTTTCTCGCGGGTTATTTTCCAAGTATTATGTTCAAGTTGCATGTGCAAAACTTTGTGGCTTTGCTCATGCAAAGAATTAGTAACATAGTTCTGTATAAAATCAATGCGTATATGTTGAGGGTCGATGTGTTGGATATGGGTTTGACGCAGTTGAATATGAATAGATTTTTGCTTGCCAATCACACGGCGTTTATAGATTTTCCAAGCATCGCGCGTGGCAAAGCGTGATTCGGGTGTAAATGAATCACTATAATGAGAAAAATATGCGTTTATATCTTGAGATTCCCAAGCTCGTTTCCAAGCAAGTATAGCCTGTTCAGGTGTTTCTAAACTTTCTTTGGCTTTCATCACTGGAACTGGATTGATCTTTTTAACCGCTACTGGTGCAATATCTGCGGTAGGTTTGAATGATATGATTTGATCGCAGCTATGCGTTTTAATGCTGGCTTTGCTTTTAAGGTTCGAAAGCCAACGTGGTACTTGATTTTGCATTTCAGCGGTCGTCAATGCTTGTTGAATTTGGTCATGACGTGCCAATAGGCTATTGGGATCGACATGGCGATGCTGAATCACATGAATAATATGAAAGCCAAACTGTGATTTAACGACACCACTGGTTTCGCCAGCTTTAAGCGAAAAGGCGACTTTTTCAAAAGCCGGCACCATTTGCCCACGTTTAAACCAACCCAAATCACCACCACGCTGACCACTTGGCCCTTGAGAAACTTCTTTCGCTCGTGTGGCAAAGACTTCATCACTGGCATGTTTTAAATCTTGTGCCAAATGTTGAATACGATTCATGATTTTTGCGCGCGTGGTGACATCGGCATTATTGGGTACTTTCATCAAAATATGACGCGCATGAACTTCATCATAAGCTTTGCCTGTTTGGGGTGTTTTCCAGCGTTCATCTTCCACTTGCAAAATATGGAAACCTCGTTGAGAGCGAATGATATGACTATGTTCACCTACAGATAATTGAAACACTTCAGCAAAATTAGGTGCAAGTCCTCCGGGAAAAAACCAACCCATATCCCCTCCCGTACTGCTATCGGAGGTATTGGAATAAAGCGAAACAAGCTTTTTGAAATCTTCATGGTGTTGTAGTTTTTGTTCAACTTTTTGAGCAAGCGCATAGGCTTTTTTAATCGTATCCTTGGCATCTTTTACAGCAATAAAAATCTGTGCAACACGAATTTCACGGCGAGCTTTCGGGTGTTCCAAATATTTACGGTAATATTCTTGAATCGATTCTTCACTGATTTTAATACGACTACGCACAGCAATATTCATAAGCTTATTGCGTAACATGCTTTTTTTGAGCGTTTTGACATAGCTTGGATAGTCAATCCCTTGCGTTTTTAAGACCTCTTTTAGCTGTCCTGCTTGTAAATGATTGCTTTTTTCCACTTTTTGAATGGCATTATCAATTTCATCTTGAGCAACGTGGATACCGAGTTTACTCGCTTGAGCTTGTTGAAGTTTCCACATGATTTGACCATCTAAGGCTCGTTGGTAAAGCCGTTTTAAGGGAATATCTTGTTTGCCTTGCTCTTTTAGTTGTTTCTGCATGATATTCATATCTTCTTGTATATCGTAACACGTCACTGCTTTTCCATTGACGCTCGCAGCAATGGCATCGAATGTGATAGGGCTATTAGCAGCGTGGCTTTGCGTAGGTAAGGATAATGTTATTGCGAGCAGTAATAGCGGTAAATAACACATTGAACGAATATTCAGTGGCATGGAATCTCCCATAAATGTTAAAAATGAAGGTGAAAAAATAAATGCTTTTGTCGTAAACTTAAGAATCGCCAAGGCTACCTAGCCCTCGAAAACCGAGCAAGAAGCGTACGCCTGTGCTCATGGTGTTGGCTGTGCCTGTATGATACATCCTATACACCTCAGTGCTAAGATTCCAACATGGATGCTGATAATTCAAAGCCAATGAGGATGATTGGGTTCTTTTTAATATGGCATCATATTGAGCGTTAACATTCATGTTCCAACGGGAAGACAAACTGAATAAAGCATCGGACGTAACGGTTTCAGAAGCAATGCTGTAACGTCGGTCAATACGATGCCAAAGAACATGCAGATGATGACTTTCATGTGTCAGTGATAAGGCGGCTTGAGCTGTCGACCAATAATTTCCGACAGGGTTAAATTGACCTTCGCCCGATAATTGTAGACCTGCTAAAGGATTGATACTGATACCCGCCACTATGTTTGAAAACGGTCGTAAAGGGCTATGTTGTAAATTACGATCAACATATTGGCGAAGTAAATCGTAAGCCACGCCCACTTTGCCGTTGATAATGGTACGCGCAGTGCTTTTAGGTGAGTCTTTATGTTGCAGACTGCTTTCCAATAAAAAACTAATACGATTCATGCGTTCAAAGCGATCCATACCTGTAAAACGATTGCCTGCCATCAAGTTATTCATGGTCAGTTGGGCAAAACCTGAATCAAAATTGACCAAACCCGTTTGTTGTGGGCTGTAGGCAAGGTCATAACGAATAATAGGCGATAAAGCATGTCGCCATGTATGTGCATCATTAATGCGTTCAAAATCCATGCGGCTGCTCATACTCATGTCAACGATGTTTTGCGGTGTTTGAACTGGGATGTTGCGTAGTTGCTGATAACGCAATTGACGTATGCCCATTTGAATGCGTGTCGAAATCGCATGTGATTGCCATGATAGTGGTAATGCTAACCACGGATGCAGCATGATACGCGTGCCTTGAATACCTGATAGCCGAAAAAACCGAGTGGTTTGTTGATCCAAATGAAGTTGTATATCACCAATCCTATGCTGATAGTGACTTTCAAGACGCGGTAAGATTTGAAGCGTCGTTTTATCGTTGGCAAGCGTTAAGTTTTGTTGCATTTGACCTGATAAGCGTGCATCTGCGTGTTGATTTCTCCAAGATATATCCGCTGTACTATGTGTATAGGCGGTTGCTGTGAGTGTTTTCTCTTGTGAAAAATCAGCAAGAAATTGCCGATCAGATACGTGATTAACGGCTGAGTTGAACTGCCACTGCTTGCCTAAAGCGTGTTGTATATCCATCTGTATTTGCTGACGATATTGATGGTTATATTTATCTTGAATGCCTGACCATTGAAGCTTTTGATGCCCATGTTGTGTGGTATGACGAAGTTCAACATCGCCCATGAGACCGCGTAAGCTCATCAAGCGTGGTGTGAGTGTTACATCCCAGTTGGGTCGAGGTGCCCAGTAATAAGGAAGGGCAAATTCAGTGCCGCGTTGGCTACTTGTTGAAAATTCAGGCAATAAAAGCCCCGAACGACGACGCAACGGTTGTTGCCAATAAGGTGTGTAAAGTACGGGCAGTCTACCGATATAGACCCAAGCTTGTTGCGCTTCAATGAGACCTTCTTGTTGATTGAGTTGCATGTGTTTGGCATGAACAGACCACGCTTCTTCATCTTTAGGACAGCTACTTATACGAACATCATCGCCCTGAAATTGTTGCAATGAAAGGCGTTCTACATGTTTGGCTTGAATATGCTCACCTGTTGACAAGGTGATATTGGCTTGTTCCAAACTTCCTGTTTGTTGTTGAATATGAATGATGGCGGATTCTGCATAAATATCACTGGTCGCATTGCTAAGGTGGACATGCCCCATCGCATAAACATCTTGAAGCTGTTGATGATAGATGAGTTGATCCGTTGTAAGACTTTCCCCTTCTCGTTGAAGTTGGGCGTTTCCTGATGCAGTGATGTTTTTGTGTGCATCAAGGCTGATATGATTGGCTGTTAAATCAATGCCTTCAGCATGTAGCAAAGATGAACATACAAACATACTTAATAGTACGTATAGTAGTCGCTGTACCGTCACCCTCGAGTGCTTGTGTCGAGGGTCTTTTGTTTCAATTCTTTCAAACATGAGATACCCGATAAAAGATTTCGGGCATGACGATAGGTTCATCCTTGAATCACTGTATAAGCATTTCATGGCGTATTTTTTTTGGCAACACCTAAATAGTTGATTGATAAATCATGAGATAGTGAAAACTTATCAGACAACATGGCATATGACATGCCGCGTATATCTTGAATAGTCATATCCGCTGCATCCAAGGCAGTTTTCATTTCAGAGGGACGAATAAATTTAGCATAATCATGCGTCCCTTTGGGCAACCAACCCAATACATATTCAGCACCAATAATGGCTTTGATATAGGCGATTGGTGTACGATTTAAGGTGGCAAAAAAGAACAAACCATTGGGTTTAATCATCGTAGCACAAGCTTGCACCGTGCTAATCACATCAGGCACATGTTCCAAGACTTCAAGGCAAGTTACAATATCATAGGCTTCGTGATGTTCATCCGCCCATGTTTCAGCATCGGTTTCGACATAATCCAAGGCGACGTGTTCTTGTTCGGCATGGATGCGTGCAATAGCAAGGGCTTTGGGAGAGCGATCTAAACCTGTCACAATCGCGCCACGTCTTGCCATGCTTTCTGCTAAAATACCGCCACCACACCCCACATCTAAAACTTTTTTATTGGCAAGGGATGCACGCTCATCAATGTAATCAAGGCGTAAGGGATTGATACGATGCAACGGTTTAAAACGTCCCTTGGAATCCCACCATTCACTGGCAATGGCTTCAAATTTGGCAATTTCTTCTGGTGCATAATGCTTATGTGTCATAAGGCGAAGAGTGCTTTTCAACGATGATGAAGGCAAGTGCTGAACAAAGGACTCGCTGAACAATCTTATTTTCATCAGCTTTGATTACGCTACACTTGCCAAACTTGTCATTTTATTTCCGTAACCCTAAGGATACCTCATTCATGCAAACGTATTATGTCACTACACCTATTTATTATGTGAATGATGAGCCACATCTTGGCCATATGTACACCACGATTGCTGCTGATATTTTAGCTCGATATGAACGTCTTTCAGGCAAAGATGTTTTTTTTCTAACGGGTACAGATGAACATGGTCAAAAAGTTCAACAGGCTGCAGAAGCACGAGGTATTCAACCGATTGAATTGGCAGATCAAGTGGTCGAACGTTATGCAAGTTTGTGGCCTGAACTGTCTATTTCCAATGATGATTTTATTCGTACTACTTCAGATAGACATCGTAAAGCTGTGCAGGCAATGTGGAAACGTCTGCAAGACGCAGGGGCTATTTATAAAGGTTTTTATGAAGATTGGTATTGTGTGCCTTGCGAAACCTATTGGACAGAAACACAACTCAAGGATGCAGATTGTTGGGAATCTCATCACTGCCCCGATTGCCAACGTGATGTCGAAAAAATTCAAGAAGAATCCTATTTTTTCCGTTTGAGTGATTATCAAGAGCGATTGATTGACTATATCAAAGAACACCCTGATTTTATTGCCCCTGAATCACGTCGTAATGAGGTGTTGAGCTTTGTGGAAGGTGGTTTGCGTGATTTATCGGTTTCACGCACAACATTTTCATGGGGTATCCCTGTTCCAGATGATGAAAAACATGTGATTTATGTGTGGATTGATGCACTGACCAACTACCTGACCGCAGCAGGCTTTCCAGATCAGGAAATCCCCAAACATTGGCCGGCTGATGTCCACTTGATTGGTAAAGATATTTTACGTTTTCATGCGGTTTACTGGCCATGTATGTTGATGGCAGCAAATTTACCTTTGCCCAAACGTATCTTTGCACATGGTTGGTGGACAGTGGATGGTGAAAAAATGTCCAAGTCCAAAGGCAATGCCTTACGCCCTTTGGATTTATTGAAAGAGTATGATGCTGATGTCTTGCGTTATTTTTTAGTGCGTGAAGTTCCTTTTGGGCAAGATGGTGATTTTTCGCATCAAGCATTGAAAATGCGTTACAACTCAGAGTTAGCGAATGATGTAGGTAACTTGCTGAATCGCAGTTTGGCAATGTTGAAAAAATACAATGGCAGTGTTTTGGGTGCGTGTTCTGAAGAACAAGATATGGATCGGGCATTGATTGCTGATGTGGAAGCCATGCAACGGGATGTGAATGATTTATTACATCGCCAAGCATTTCATTTGGCATTGGAGCGCATCAATCAAGTGGTCAAGCATGGTAATCGTTATGTGGAAGATAATGCGCCGTGGGGACTCGCAAAATCAGGTGATTTAACGCGTTTAAATACGGTACTTTATCATTTGGTGGAAACATTGCGTTTAATTGCCATTCAATTATCACCATTTATGCCTGAAAAAATGACCTTGATGTTGCAGCAAATCATGAATGAAGATATTGATGTATCGACCTTGAGACTTGTGAATGAAACAGGCTGGGGAAAACTCAAAGAAGGGCATGTTTGTCAAACACCATCGCCAATTTTTCCACGCATGGATTTGGACGCATAGTGACACCACGCAAGCTTGTCCAACGCTGGATGCCCGATGCCAAGAAAATTCGTGACAATAAATATTTACGTTGTTTTGGTACTTTATTGCATGATAAAGCGTTGTGGCACATTAGCCGTCATACTTTAGCCAAGGCATTTTTAGTCGGCTTGTTTTGTGCGATGTTACCTATTCCCTTTCAAATGTTGGTGGCAGCTGCGGGAGCAATTGGCTTACATGCGAATCTACCTGTTTCAGTCGGTTTAGTTTGGTTGACCAACCCATTGACGATGCCTCCTGTTTTTTATACTGCTTATAAATTTGGCAGTTGGTTGCTTGATTCGCCCGAACAGGTCTTTCATTTTGAAGCATCGATGGAATGGGCGATGAGTGGCATGATGATGATTTGGCAGCCTTTTTTATTGGGCTGTGTGACCTTGGGTATCTTATTGGGAGTTTTAGGTTTTGTTTTTGTTCATATTACATGGCGCGGAATGGTTCTGTGGCGTTGGAAAATGCGTCATGATGTTTAATGTGAGACATGCAAATGGGTAAACTATTGATTGAACAAGTGAAACAAGATTTTTTATCGACTGCTTCATTAGCGATGAACTTGAAGGGATATACGCATCGAGAAGAACAAGTAAAACTAGCGACTGAAATTGCTGCTAATTTTGAACAGGGAAAGATTCTCTTAGCGGAAGCCGAAACGGGTACTGGAAAAACCTTAGCATATCTTGTCCCTGCCCTACGCTTAAATGGTAAAGTATTGATTTCCACGCATACACGTTCCTTGCAAAATCAATTGATGCATCGGGATATTCCTGCTGTCATGAAGGCGATGGGCATACATCGGAAAGTGGCCTTACTGAAAGGACGTAGCAATTATGTTTGTCCCTCACGTTTAAAAACGAATCTTGCCAGTGTGATTTTAGAACGTTGGCAACAAAAGCCCATGTTACGCGTAAAAAAATGGTCAGAAAAAAGCACTGATGGAG
>JAUZQM010000094.1 GCA_030950985.1 Mariprofundaceae bacterium
CCGGGTTCAGCATAATGCCGCCCAACACTGCGCGTTCAGCATCCAATGAATGTGGCGGCAAATGCCTCCTCAAGGTTGGATCGGAATTACGCAACTGCTTTTCTTTATTGCCCATGATTTCACCTCATGGAACGCAGCTTAAATCCACCTGCGCCAACTGGTGTCGCATTCGTTTCCATGGTATTCAGACGACCTGAGATGTCGCTGTAGATTTTAGAATTCGTGCCTTATGCATCCAGATCATTCCATGGACGGAATTCTGTTAAGCTCTGGATGGATGGCCATGTTCCTGTGAATGTTATGGCGCGATCATCAATACTGACATGAGCAGGCGGCTTGCTGGTTGGGAATGATAAATCGGCAGGCTCTCCTTTATGATTTGATGACCATCCGTGTTCGATAAACCATGTCTTCATGGCATCAATCCCGCCCGGTAATCCGCTTCTGGCAGAATACACATGCACATCAAAGTGCAGGGAAGCATCTTTGATGAAATCGAATGCGCCCGCCACAGGCTCATCAGAAATCACACCAGCTCCTTGCCAGCCGCTCACATAGGAGTGGATCGTTCCATCAAAGTCGAGGCATAGAATTGATTTGTTCATTTGAAGCTGAAACTCATTAGCTGGCTCTATTGTCATCAAGCAATTTCCGCATCTTCGTTAATGAAAGCATGTTTTCTGAGTGCAACCCATAACCAGCAAAACTTGCCACATAAAACCGAAGGTCGAACAGCTCTCCGTTATCAAATTCATTAAGCTTTGGATCTTCCAGAATCGTTTTTAATTGCATACTGCGTGGATTGTGATTGGCTAAGATAAAAATCACCTCGGGCTTTTCTGACTCTGGTAATGCCAGCCCAGTCACGTTGCTACTTTGGTGGTAGCTCAGCATACCCAATTCATCCAGTTGACAAAATTGTGACTCCATCATTTTTAAGCAACTTCTATATTTTCCTTTATCGCTGATGAGTTCAGAAAAATCTTCGAGATGCTTAATCATTCCAGATGAACCATTGAGTGCTCCATCACCGTATTTCATTTCAATGAATGCTGCGTTACATTTTCTTGCGTTTTTACGGTCATCGGCCAACCATCGAATTGCAGTTAAATCAAAACGCGCACCAATCCTTGCATCGGCATATTCAATGTCCGTAATGAAATATTCACTTGCATTGGATATTGATGAAGCATTGTTTTCTCTGACGATCAACTGTTGGAATTCACGCTCATGTTTGGGATGTTGGTGAAGATAAAAATCCATAACCTGTTTCAAGCATGACAGTGCCTCCAACCATTTTTTTGTATCATCATCATTTTGGATCATAGGAGGCAAGGCAGGGAGCGGATATACTCCACCATCTTTTTTGGCGTATTTATGGTCGAAAAAGGCGTCGTATTGAGCTGGTAACTTCTCTGTAATACGGATAATGTTACCACCACGGTAATAGATGTTGATGTAATCATTTCTGATGGCGAGCATTAGAGTGTCATCATTTTTTACTCGATTGAGCAATTCTTTAAGCACACCGTCCAGAAGATCTTTTTTAAATCCTTCAGATAAAGTTCTCATAACTTTAATTTCTCCCCGTCCTTGATTCGAATCACATTCTCAAAATACTTGGCGAAATCATCGCCTTGCAGCGTATGAATTGGCACCAGCCTATCAGGATTTATTTTTCGGCTCAGTTTCTGCAAATCTTCCAGCCATGCATGGCCGCTGGTGTGGATGGATTGCCATTTCCCGCCATATTGATGCGGAAAATCAGCCATATTAGAATCCCGTTTCAGATAGCCCTGCCACATGGAATAGATGAAATGGATTTTATCCGCCTGCTCCATTTGGTCAGCCATGCGCTTCATCTCGCTCATGGACAATCGAGCAACTATTTTGTCGGGATGGGCGCAAATATATTCACGGGATATTTTTCTTCTCACAGCATCTCTGGTCATCACATCAACCAGATCATGCTGCTCCAATTGTTGCGCCTGGTATTGCGTGTACAGCACACGAATATGATCACCATCATGTGGTGGCAGAGAGCTACTAAACTGTTGCAGGCGAGTCAGCAGATAAAACTGATACAAATCCAGCACAAGCAATTTTCCGGAACGTTTGCTCGCTCTATATAGAGAAACCAGCCAATCGACATTGCTGCCCGCGCCAAGAACAAAGGTGGCGTGATCATGGTCGAATGCTTTAACCATTCCCTCTTCAACCGCAACTTCATCATTATAACCGTCACGATGTTTGCCGCCGAGCGTTGTTCCCTCCATCAGCATGCAATCAATATGCCCCACCTTGTGTGGCAATGCCCAAAACAGTTTTCCTTTTCGACCATGCGCCCGCAGATCACCGCTATAGAGGATGCGTTTACCCTCTACTTCAATCAATAGACTGGATGCGCCAAAGGCTGAGTGATCCATCAAGAATGGCGTGATGGTGAATGGCCCCACAGAAAAAGGTTTCTCTTGCTCAAAGGTGATGCAGCGACTCAAGGTATCTGGCAACGTCAATTTTTGCAGATAAAAGATATTACCCACGCCAATCAGTGCCTTGCTCTCTTCGCTCATGTGAACGGGAATAGAAGGATGCACATATTCAAGCATGCCATAATGATCCGGGTGGGCATGCGATAACAGCACAGCGAGAATAGGACTATCGCAATCGCCACCTGTCAGACCTGCCACATCAGGGATCATGCCATTGGCTACGGTTGGATGCTCCTGCTTATCAGCATCAATTTCACCGCCGCCATTAGCCATCAACGGCATACCAAAATCGAGTACGATGCGTCCTGCATCGGCAGCCACTTCAATACAGCTGCCACCGATAGCATCTGTTCCTCTATGTACTTTTATTTTCACTGTCATCTTCGTGGCCTCTTCTTTTTACCAAATCAGGTAATGAATCAATTGCAGTATTAACCATATTTCTTACAGGCTCTATGAAATAAGAATATCTTACCTTGATGTTAAAATATCGAAATCAAAAATGATTTTTCGATAGCCTACTAGCTCCATCAACACTCTGACTGTCAGATAAGAAAACCGATTGCGTGGCTCTTGGCTCCGTCATGCTTCACAAGGACTTCAAGCTTGAGTTCTTTGATCACCACATTCGGTTCGGCTTCCAGCCCCAAAATATCCAGCCGCTTTTTTACGGCAGCGAAATCGCCGGGAGCAAGGTTTGAAAGCATGGCAACCGCACGGACATCAGCAGGCGTTGGTGGAGACGTAGATTCCTGTCGCAACATGTTGACTGCCTGATCAGCTGTGAGGTAATCAAATTCCACCTTGATCGCAAAACGGCGCAGGCTGGCTTGATCGAGGTCATCCATCAGGTTGGTCGAGCAGATGAACAGACCATCGAAGTTTTCCATCTGCACAAGCAATTCATTGACTTGGGATACTTCCCAAGACTGTTTGGCTCCCCGGCGATCTCGTAGCAGAGAGTCTGCTTCATCCAGAACCAATACGGCATCTTCCTGCCGAGCCTGTTCAAACATGCGGGCAATGTTTTGTTCTGACTGACCAACGTACATACCAAGAATATCCGATGCGCGCTTGCTCAGTAACGGTTTATCCAGTTGTTTGGCGATATATCCGGCCAGCGCGGTTTTGCCGGTACCCGGCGCGCCGTAAAAACAGAGGTTGCCACGTTTGCTGCGCTTTAAGCCTTCCACAAGGCGTGGCAAATCCACATTGGCATTGAGGTAGTCCAGACTATAATGCGTTGCATGTGTCTGTTTTCGCCCTAAAGGTTTTTGACCCATCGCTTTGGCGCTGTTGACCAAAACCTTCTCCAACACAGCTTCAGCAGCATTCTGATCAGCACACGCCATGCGCTGCAAGACTTTTGCTGCCTGGGCAACCTGAGCTGGTGATAATTCTTCATGTTCGGATAGTCGCTGCATGAACGATTCGGATACCGGCGTGTCAGTCAGCCGTGAACGGACAATGTTCAAGCGAACTGACCTGGGCGGTGTATTCAATTCCATAGCATAATCAAAACGGCGCAGGAAAGCCGAGTCAATCTGACTGATCCGGTTACAAATCCAGATGGCCGGGGTCTTGTTCTCTTCCAGCGCCTTGTTGATCCACCCCTTGTTTTCGCCCGACTTCATTTCCATACCAAAGAATGAAAAACCACGTGAGGGGAACACATCTTCCACCTCATCAAATAAAATCAGGTTCATCCGGCAAACGCATCCTTTCGGGACTCATGCATTGACAGTATTTTGAGTTTAAAGAATTCCATGTCGCGGTATCCATAGGCAGTCTTGTGGATGGTTTTGATCTTGTTGTTTGAACCTTCCATTGGCCCAGAAGACAAACCGTCGAAATCATAATATGCAAGGATCGCATGGCGCAGCCTGGCCAGTGTTCTGGCAAAGGATTTCAGCATAGCCACGCCAGCCACTTCGGCCTTTTGTATCCAGTCTGTAAGCGCCCTGGATGCTTCTTTCTTATTCGCCTGGTGCCAGATCATTCTCAGCTCATCCTTCAAGTAATATGCCTTGGCCAGTGGCTCATTCAAGGCCAATGCTTTGTTCAATCGTTCTCGTGCATCCTCGCTTTTTGCATTGAGCTTTTCGGTACTCATCAATAACAGCCAGCGCGTACCTTTGAGCACCTCTTTCAGCTGCGCATCTTCCGCATCACGTTGCATGTCCCGCCGCAGTGTTGTCAGCTTCTCATTGAAGAGCTTGATGACGTGAAAATGATCCACCACATTGACTGCGCCCGGCTGATTATCCCTGGCTGATTTGATGAAGGGGGAGCCCATGTCCGTGGCTACAACCTCCAGTTCAACCTTGGCTCGCTTCAATCGTCGCCAGAATTTCTCCAGAGCCTCACCGCTTTTGCCATTGCCAACATGCACGACCACGCCCCGTTGCAGATCAAGAACGACAGTCAGATAGCCGCTGCCCTTACCCATATAAATCTCATCAATCGCGATCCGTTTTAGCTTGCGAATATTGGGCCTGCCATAACGCCGGAGCAGATGCTTTTTCTGGATATCTTTGACCAAATCCCAGCCCACATGGAGATAATCAGCTACGGCCTTGATGGTCATGTGCCGAGAGAGGATAAGCACCAGCGTTCTGAAGCGCCGGGTGTAACGCACAGAGCCATTGGCGAAGCGGATTCTGGCCTGCCGAATGCTCTGGCAGTCGCTGCATTCAAGCCGGGGAACTGCATACTCTATCCAAACAGGGCGATTGCCGATGGGCAGCGTCCTGAATCGACGAAGGTGACTGCCGCGAAGAATGACATTGCGGCTTTCGCATATGGCACAGCGAAGGTGAGACTTCTTCTCTTTGATAACGAATGATACCTCGCCACCTGCATAGTGAGTGCGTTGATATTCATAACCTGTAGGGATGCCAAAGGCATGGGTAAGGAGACTGGTCGACATGATTCCACCTGATACTTTTTTTGGGCGGACTCTACAACCTCACGGACTCACTTGCCGGATGAACCAAAGTTATTGTGACGAAGATGGCATAGACGTAATACGCAGCGCCGGGATGGTAGGGCTGTATGATGAAAGAAATTATTGGGATAAATCAGCTTGCTGTTAGAGTTGCAAGCCGTATTGATTTCATTCTAAATGCGGAGCCCTCTGTAGCGCCATGAAATGGC
>JAUZQM010000095.1 GCA_030950985.1 Mariprofundaceae bacterium
ACGCAAGCAAGTCCAAGAAACATTAAAATTATGTAGGGAAAATGCCGAACGTATTTTTATTCATGAACTGATTAATAAGATTTCAATGAAATTCATGGTTAATACGAGCTGAAATAGCACTATTTTGGCGAAGGTATTGAACATTATAATACCTTAAAATATTTTATATTATTTTCAGCTATCACCTTTTTAAGTTCAACCTCCGACATTTGACCTATTCTATGGGTCAAACAAACACCTGCGGCTATCCAAACCAATAATAAATTAGGTGAATAGGCTGGAGGTAAAGACAAGAACCAAAGAATAAGATACATAAAAATGTACGACCCACATGCTCGAGACAAATTATTTCTAGAATAAAACATCCCTTTAATAGCCCCTGTAAGCAAGATAATTACGCTTAAAAATAACAATAACCAACCACCCTTTAGTATCATTTTCAAATACCCAACCTCAACTGTAGGTCGCATATCAGAATCACCTAAGGCGTAACCCATTTCATTCCAGTGAGCAAAAAAAGGACTATAGTATTTCCCAAGCGCCCCTCGCCCAACAATAGTGTCTCCAATGGATAAATCATCAAACATTTCTTCATATAAAAATGTCCTTGTATCTTGAACTTCAATTTTCTTATCATTAGAAGTATGAAACATACTTACCGATAAAATCATCATGATAAAAAGTGTTCCCATCATAATGCTCGCTTTACGAAACGGAGGTGTTTTTTCATAAAAAACATTTAATAAATACATAACCGCCAATGCCATTGCAATAAAGACGTAATTAATTCGAACATCACCCCCAACATCACTTCCTATATTACTAATAATTAATAGTGCAAGAACACTAAAAAAAATAATAATTTTACCTTCAAAGTTCAAATAATTAACGATCATGATAAGAAAAACAGTAGGCAGAAATATCGTTTGCATCGAAAAAACACTGTGATAAGGCATTGAAATAAATATCATCAAAAATATAATCAAAAATACTCTTAACATGCTGATCCAAAATGATGAAAGGACGAATAAATATTCAATTCTCATTCCAAAAGCAAAAGCTAATGGTGTCAACCATACCCAGCCCATTTGTCTATTTCCAAGAAGGGTAAGCATATCTTGCATCTCTGTGCTAAAGCTTCTTATGATAACCAATACACTCCAAATTAATAATAAAACATATAAAACATATAAATACGAGTCTATTTGATAGTTTATACGCCAATGAAGCTTGGTAGAAAAAACAATTAAAAGCACCCCTGATAACAATAGCATTAATGTTATGATTATTTTTAAAACTGATAAGCCATTGGGTACTTTTAACACCATATTCAAAAAATCAAACATGCCACTAAAAAGTACAATATATTTAATGGCGCTAAAAGAATTAATTTTCATTTAATGTATAGAAATCATTTTTAATAATTTTCTTATATTATAAGGATACGCAATAGTCCAAATACCTATTTTCACCCTAACTGCAATAAGTTCCATTAAACACTGTAGTATCATTCCACTAGTAGATCCAATAGCAACACCAATGATGCCCATTTCTTTAGCGCCAATAATACAGAAAGATATACTCAATACGCCCCCCAAGGCTGAAATAAGCATTTGAGTTTTTTCATACCCCGTAAGCATCAGTACAATGCCCCTTAAACCCGTCAGTACATTAAAATAAACACCTATCGAAAGGATCATTAAAGCAGTCCCTCCTTTTTCATAAAAATCCCCATATATTATTTTTAATATCACATCAGGATAAATTATAAGTGCTATAAATAACGGTAAAACAATAATACTGTTAATAAAAGCACTTGAGGAAAGAATCTGTTGTAATTTTCCAAATTCATTAGTTATATTTAATTCTGCAATAATTGGGGGAAACACCGCATACAATATTGTCGTTGTAATTAAAACTAATGTAACTATTCTCAAAGCAGCCCCATATATTGCCACATCTGACTCTTCAAGAAAGTAGCCTACAACCCAAATATCTGCCTGCTTCGCAACTAAAAGCATCAGCGTTGTCACAAGCAACGGCCATGCTATTTTCATCATCCCACGACAACTCACCGATTCCTCAGTCTTCAATGGGGTATTCTTAATTTTTTTAACAAAAAACACACTTGATAAAAAGACGCTAATAAATCCAGCAACCGACGTTAAAACAATCACTTCTACAAGGTTACTATGACCATATATCATCCATATTGAGAAAAGCATCAGCATTGCGAATGTACTGGTACTCGCACCACCTAACATTGATGCTAATCGAATATCATGAAATCCTCGATGTACTTCTGCTAAGGAATTTTGAAATGTTATTACAACGACCCAGCAAGCAGTAATTCCCATGAGAGATGCCATAACAGGCAATCCAAAAAAATGATTTAATACCCATTCACCTCCTCCATTAGCTATAAAAAGAGCCATAACCAATGAACCAAACACTGTAAATTTCACCATTAGTATTGCAATCATACGTGCCTTTCCAAGTTTTTTTAAACTTATAGATTCAGCTATCAAACGAACAACCACGTTGGGCAATCCTAATTGAGCCAGTATCACTGCAACCATCACAAAACTAAGTATTAAAAAATACTCTCCCATTTCATTTGGCGTTAGTAATCTAGCAAGCAAGACATTCACAGCAAGAGTAGATACAGCTGTTATTATATTGCTAAAAAGAGACCACGCGCCTCCTTTTAATATTTTTTCCTTAAGTGATCTTTTATGTGGCATCTATAGTTACTACATAAATAATAAATTGGTTCATTAGCATGATTTCACCTATTTGTAATGTATTGAGACAGCGTCTCTTGTTAAAAACATTCTGTCTAATCAAATCATTCACGATAACTTTCACAAGTACCTTAGAAAATAAATTGGCTCATTCTGGATTGATCTTTTTATTTTCTGAACTTATCTTGATTGGTTAAAAACCATTGATAAGTGAATTCAAGACCTTCTCGCAACTGTATTTTTGCTTTCCAACCTAATTTTTCCAATCGTGAAACATCAAGTAACTTTCTTGGTGTACCATCTGGTTTGCTGGCATCAAAGGCAACTTCACCTTTAAAGCCTGTCACCTCAGCCATCGTTTCAGCCATTTCTTTGATGGTACAATCGATACCTGTTCCAACATTGATATGCGAGAGCATTGGCTCTGTATACGATTGATATGTGAGATCATCTAAATTCATCACGTGAATCGAAGCTTCTGCCATATCGTCAACATATAGGAATTCCCGCATTGGTTTACCACTTCCCCAAACCAATACTTGCGCATCATCATTGAGTGTTGCTTCGTGGAAACGGCGCATCAAGGCTGGGATGACATGTGAATTTTCAGGGTGAAAGTTATCATTCTCACCATATAGATTGGTCGGCATGACACTGCGATAATCGCGTCCATATTGACGGTTATAGCTTTCACAAAGCTTGATGCCTGCAATCTTGGCTATGGCATAGGGCTCGTTGGTTGCTTCCAGTGTGTCTGTTAACAAGGATGCTTCTGTCATAGGCTGCGCGGCTAGTTTCGGATAAATGCACGATGAACCGAGAAATAAAAGCTTTTGTACATCATGTTCATGGGCTGCATGAATGATATTCGCCTCAATCATCAAATTCTGATAAATAAATTCAGCTGGATATTCATTATTGGCATGAATACCCCCCACTTTTGCTGCCGCCAAATACACTTGATCAATCTTCTCTGCGGCAAAGAAATCCTGTACCGATTTTTGATGGGTTAAATCCAGTTCAGCATGGGTTCGGGTGATTAACTCCACATCTCCTTTGGCCAGAAGTTGCTTAGAAATCGCTGAACCCACCATACCTCGATGACCCGCGATATATATTTTCTTTTGTTTTATAGTCATTTATCTCTTCTTTTTACGGTATGTTTAAATTTCATTTATAGAGCTATTGTTCAAATCCAGGGGTACGTCATATCCGATTCTTTGATTAGCAATCTACTGTTTGAAACAGAAGACCTCCGACACAAATTTTTAACACAAACTCTCGAGAGTGACGATAGTAGATGCTCATGTAGCTCACATACTAACTTCATACTTGAACTACTATTCATACCTCATTCTTCGGCAAAGCAGAATAAACAGCCTTCCCAAAACAGGCAAAATCATCGAGATGATATTTACAAATTGCATAGACAAGCTGCCACTCAATTATTTCATAGTTATGTACTGCGATATTACGAAAACCAACCGATCTTCTCATGCGCTCTGCAAGCTCTGGATCCAAATATCCATGCTGCACTAGAGCTTCAAACATCGCATCCATTGTACCCGGTGCTGGTATATCCTCTAAACCCGCTACCCAGTGTGCGGCAATATCAACACTTAACTGCACAGCTCTTGTCAGGTTAAGTGTTATAATATCTTGCAAATCTATATCCTGCTCAAGCTGAACCATGTCATCAGGACATTTATCAGCCACCCTTGATAAACAACGGCGCAAGAATTCCAGTTTTTCTTCAATTACAACCCTATCCATGCCTGCCTTCGTTCATCAAGAATACGATGTCGATAAGGATCAAAATCTGCCTGATTGAATACATATTTACTCAACAGATTACCATACATTACATCATCACCAACAAGGCGTTCACCATGCTGAAGTAGCTGGCCTAGCAAAGCTTGCCCCACTGTTTTTAGGTCTATCAAGTCAACAGCTCTACCTGTTATTAAAGCTATATGCTCAATCAAATTTTTTTCTTAATAGCATCTAATATGTATTCCAGCTCAATAGCCAAGTCAACATCACTCTCAAAATACTCGCGTCCTGTAGCCTGCGAACCAAAAAGTATAGCCTGCTTTATCTCAGGGTGTTGCAGCAAGTAACAAAGCAGAGAATCTCTGACTTTTTTCACTAAATTAGCTGCTAACATTATACCCCCTATAAGACTTGAAATAATGTAACTATTTAGCTTTCCTATTATTTTCCGCTGTCGGCGTTAAAAAATGCTCACTTAACAATTAGTGATTAATGTTACGCATACCGTCATACCGTGGGCTTTTAATCGGGAATGACATTATGCGTATTCATTAATCTGGAAGTGCGGCTTTAGCCGCGCTGAATGAAGTATCAGGGCGTGGCTAAAGCCACATTTCCAAAACATGTAAACCATGCTGAATTTAGCCCCTAAGCATAGGACGCTTCTTTTTCATAAAAATGCGTCACATCAGTTAAATTACGATATCATGACTCGACTGCCACTGGCAAATCATGTCCATGTGCTTTCAACAAAGCATAGCGCTGTGCGACTTTTAAATCTGTAACCACCATTTCAGCACACATTTCTTGCACAGTAATTTCAGGAGTCCAACCAAGTTTTGCCTTAGCTTTGCTTGGATCGCCCAATAAAGTTTCAACTTCAGCAGGGCGGAAGTAACGTGGGTCAATTTGAACAATCACATCACCCACCTTAAGTGCAGGAGCCTTATCACCTTCAATAGATGCAATAATGCCTTTTTCTTCCAGTCCTTTGCCTTCAAAACGAAGCGTAATGCCAAGCTCTTTAGCAGACCATTCGATAAACTGACGAACTGAATATTGAACACCTGTGGCAATCACAAAATCATCAGGATTGTCTTGTTGCAACATCATCCATTGCATCCGTACATAATCTTTCGCATGCCCCCAATCGCGCAAGGAATCGATATTACCCATAAACAAGCACGTCTCTAAACCTTGAGAAATATTGGCTAAACCACGAGTAATTTTACGCGTTACAAAAGTCTCACCACGGCGTGGCGATTCATGGTTAAACAAAATACCATTACAGGCATACATGCCATACGATTCACGATAATTGACCACAATCCAATAAGCATACATTTTAGCTGCAGCATAAGGCGAACGTGGATAAAAAGGAGTTGTTTCTTTTTGAGGTATCTCTTGAACTTCACCAAAAAGCTCTGAAGTGGATGCTTGATAAAATTTCGTTTTCTTTTCCAAGCCAAGCAAACGAATCGCCTCCAGCAAACGAAGTGTTCCCAAACCATCGACATCCGCCGTATATTCAGGCGCTTCAAAACTGACTGCTACATGCGATTGCGCACCTAGATTATAGACTTCATCAGGTTGCACTTCTTGTATAATACGGGTTAAGTTGGATGAATCGGATAAATCACCATAGTGAAGCACGAAATTATTATTTTCTACATGTGGATCTTGATAAATATGATCGACTCGCTGGGTATTCAATGAAGATGCACGACGCTTAATACCATGAACTTCATAACCTTTTTCCAACAAAAATTCCGCCAAATATGAACCATCTTGACCTGTTACACCGGTGATCAACGCTACTTTACTCACTAATATCTCCTGTAAATATCATGTTTTTCTAAATAATCGTCTACTTTCAAAATATGTAAAAATAAGCGTCCATCTGAACAGCTACAGCCATATTTTATGGGATACTCAATAGTTACAAATATCATGTCATGTTCATTTCAATCTCGTTTATTTTATGTTAAACGGTCAATTTTCAATCTCATTCGGGTCATTGCCCAAACAGTAAGCCAAATCAAACCACCAAGCATATCTGCAAGCACATCATCCATTCCCACCATACGACCAGGTCTAAACGACTGAATCCATTCGTTACCCATACCCAATAATGTTACAAGTATTAAGCTTACAAAACCCAGACACCATAGCGGGATTTGTAGCTTTATTTTCACCATAAGTATTGCTATTAGGTAAGCCATGAAACCAAATACACAAAAATGTGCTAGCTTATCCAAATCTGGAATCACATTATTATTGATGGTTGGGGGAAGTGTTGATTCAAAACCCACTGCAAGCAGCAGGCATAACAATACAATAATATACAATCTTATACCCATCATTACACCAATCCCAAGCGGAAAACTTGATAAATTCCAGTAATCCCTTTTTCAAGTGACATCACATCTTGCCAACCATATTGTTTTTTAATACTTTTATTCATGCTGATTCACTCAATATGCATTTTTAGAGAATAACGTATAAAAGGTTTTAAGCATGATGCGAATATCTAACCAAATCGTCCAGTTATTAATATAAGCCAAGTCATATTCAACTCGTTTTTCCATTTTCTCAATCGCATCCGTTTCACCACGGCAACCGTTTACTTGGGCGAGACCCGTCATACCGGGTAAAACCCGATGTCGTGACATATATGCGTTAATTTTATCGGCATAAAAATCATTGTGTGCCCTTGCATGTGGTCGAGGACCAACCAAAGACATCTCACCTTTAGGTACATTGAAAATCTGAGGCAGTTCATCAATACTACTCTTGCGTAAAAAATGACCCACTTTAGTAACTCTAATATCGCCCTTCGTTGCTTGAGAAACTTGCCCATCAGTCTCTTCATGCACCGTCATACTACGAAACTTAAGAACTTGAAAAATTTCACCATCCAAGCCATGACGCTCTTGTCTATAAAAAACAGGACCTAGAGAGCTTAATTTTATAGCTAATGCTGCAATAAGCATGATTGGTGACAAGAAAATCAAAGCCATAACAGCCACCACCTTATCCAAAATCATTTTACTTACCCAAGCACCCTCAATCATTGGATTTTCAGAAAGATAATAAAGTGGTATACCCGCGACTTCTTTCACACTTGGACTCACCATATGAAAATCAAATATGTCAGGAGCCCAAATAATATCGATGTTCAAATCAACCAAGTCCAACTGCATTTCTCGAACTTTATGCGATAAATTAAGCGGTAATGCAAAATAAACGCGTCGAATATTGTGTTTTACCACCATATCATACAGTTCATTTAAGCCACCAAGCCTTGGCAGTTCTTTAGCAGTCCAAGATTCCCGATCATCACGATCATCACTTATGACACCTATAATTTCATGAGCCGTCCAAGGATTTTTATTAATCTCCTCTGCCAAGTAACTTCCCAACTGGCTATTTCCCACCAATAGTGCAGGTATCACTTGATTTTTTTGGCGTTTTTCAGCCAATATATTTGCCCCAAGATGTGCCATAATTTGCAATAAGACCGCAAGCATCCACCAAGATAAAATGACAGCACGAGAATAATCTTCAGAGACTTTAAAAATAAATCCCATAATAATTAAAATAACACCAACTTTAACCCAAGCAAAAAATATATTCGTTACTCTATGTGTTCGGCTAGAATGCCTACGATAAACACCTGAATTTGAATAGATAAACCACATCAACAGCGGTGTCAAAACGACTGGATAATGATAAATATTTACATATGGAACATGATTAATATAAAGGGATATAAACAACATCACTTCAACTAAAATAACATCTAATAGAAATTGAATTTTTGCTGAAACATTACCAGACACTCTCAACGTTCGCCGAGACTGCCGTTTCTTCATCATAGCTTTATTAAAACCAACATGCATTTTTCACCCCTTAAATGCTTTTAAAAGATACTTCTGAACGAAATAATGCGCACTCTATTGACAATAGGCAATATTCTGGATTAAAAAACATTCAAACAGCTTAAAATCATCACCGAGGCAACACTCTCGATGACGATATGAATGACGATGTTTTTTTGATTGCCGCTGATGACGTCAGCGTTACGAAAAGCGGTAAGAAAACTTATGGTCTGATCTATTTTTTATTCCATTCAAGGGCAAGTTGTGCCTAGGCTATGCTTGTTATGCATTCGTTTGATTAGTGTGAAACGCCGTAAATCTTTTCTATTGCAGATTCACTAGCTCATCAAAAAGGAACTGATTGGCTGCTCCAAGTATGTATCATCAAAAATAAGAACACTAGATTTTGATTCAATCTAACGAATATCGTTTTATAAAAGCCTGTCAAAGTCCCATCGCTGAATCGTTCTCTTTTGACAAGAACCGAGCAATTTTATCATGGCTTATGATCATAGCATTTCTGATAAATCTATAGTCAAATGAGCTGAATAGATAGTCTCTCTAAAGTTTACATATATTGAGATTTATCATGTTTAAAAATTAACATATGTGTTGGGGACATAACATCAGTTAACTGTTCAAATTGCCACTTGCTTTTCTGATTCCAAAACGAAAAATAGGAACTTACTATTGTAAGTAAGCATTTTTTTAACGGTGGTATCAGGAAAGTAAGTGACACCCTGAATAGTTAGCCCTTATAAATGACAAATATGCCCACGATCAGGCCCTGTTGAAAGCAATTTTATAGGACATTCACAAACATCTTCAATACGTTTTAATAATGCTTTAGCTGCATCAGGAAGCTGCTCGGCATCGGTTAAACCAAACGTATTTTCTGACCATCCTGCTAATGTTTCATAGATAGGTGTGCATGCTTCCAAAACCTTAGCACATGCAGGAATCGATTGCAGACGTTGACCATTTTGTTCATAAGCCACACATAATTTCACTTCTTCCAAACCATCTAAAACATCCAGTTTGGTGATAGCTAAACCTGTGACACCATTGATGCGTACAGCATGTTGAACGACCACCGCATCAAACCAACCTGTACGGCGTGGGCGACCTGTGGTTGCGCCAAATTCTTGCCCTTTTTCAGCCATGTGTTTGCCTGCATTTTTTGCATCACATAGACCGTCAGCATTGTATAATTCTGTTGGGAAAGGACCTGAACCCACACGCGTGGTATAGGCTTTGCAGATACCCAACACTTCATCTACTTGCCCTGGTCCAACACCCAAACCTGCCAATGCTGCGCCTGCCACTGTATTCGAGGATGTGACAAATGGATATGTACCGTGATCAACATCCAACATGGAGCCTTGAGCACCTTCATACAAAATATTTTTACCTGCTTTAATATTTTGATGGAGCATCAATGGAACATCCGCAGCTAGGGGCAATAAACGTTCTCGAGCCAAATCCAAGGCTTTCACAACATCAACTTTAGATACCGCTTCAGCACCTAAAAACTCAACCAACATGAAATTCACATAGCGTAAATTTTCATCAATACGCTCATCCAAATCATCGGCTGTTACATCTACCAAACGGATACCACGGCGTGCTGTTTTATCTTCATAACATGGGCCAATGCCACGACCTGTCGTACCAATTTTTGCTTTGCCTTTCGCAATTTCACGCGCTGCATCCAAAGCACGATGGTAGGGTAAAATCAATTGGCAACGATCAGAAATCCGCAAGCGATCATTCACTGGAATATTCGCTTCAAGCAACATGTCCAATTCTTCCACGAGGTGAAATGGGTCAACCACCGTGCCATTACCAATCAAGCTCAAAACATTTGCATGTAAAATACCTGATGGGATATGATTTAAGACTGTTTTTTGGTCACCGATTACCAAGGTATGTCCAGCATTTGGACCACCTTGAAAACGTGCTACAACATCCATATCAGGCGCAAGTAAATCAACAATCTTTCCCTTGCCTTCATCACCCCATTGAATTCCAATCGCTACTGTATTTGTCATATACTCCCCAATTCCATTGGCATTTCAGGATTTTTCTGATAACCAAGATAATAAATCGAATGAAAAACCTGTGGCTGGCATATCACGACCATGTGATGCCATCATTTTATCGTAACGCCCACCATGCAGTAAGGCATGTGATGTTCCCATCGCAAAACCTGTAAAGACCACACCCGTATGGTACAAAAAACGTGGTAACACTGCGGCATCAATATGTACCTTAATATCACCACATAAACGAGCTTCTAATGTCGATGATAAATGTAATAATTCATTGGCTGCAACTTCAAAATCATCATTGATATGATGTGCTGTGTTGTTTAACCATGCAACATCCGCATTGCCTGATGCTAGAACCATCAATGCTTCAGATGAGACTTGGTTAAGCTTACTTTGAAGCAATAATTGTTTCATATCTTCAGGTGAACGACGCGCTAAAGTGGCTACCCATTTTTCGATTGGCACATCACAATCCACAATAAGTGCTTCTATCAAACCCATATGTCCAAGCTGCAATACAGCGGAGTCAAAACCTGCCGCTTGCATCGAAAGCCCTGCCAAATGAATCACTTCGACATCGCCGACATCCCTTTGACCACCCAAATATTCGACACCTGTTTGCCATTGTTGACGAGAACCTGTGCGTTCATCAGGTCGGGCAAGCATCACTTGTCCTGAATAATAAAGTTTTAATTCATCCGCATGATGCATACGGGTTGCCGCAATGCGGGCAATTTGAGGCGTGATATCAGGGCGAACAGCCAGTTGCCCTGCATCGGATGGATCCGAAAAAACCAAGGTCTGATCCGCTAAAAAAGCACCCGCTCCTGATGATAACGATTGAGGACGTTCTAAAAGAGGGGGGATGACTTCAGAAAATCCAGCTTGATTATAAATTTCAAACAATTTGAATTGTAATTGACGTAAAGCACGCGCTCGTTCACCAAACGTATCTTCAAGCCCTAAAATGGGTTTTAATAAGGTCATGCTTCAACCTTAGGAAAACGTTCCGCAAGAACAGTTTGCGCCGCAGCAACACCCACACCCATTTGCACGGGATAACCAAAACGATTTAAAGCAATTTCAACCGCACTCATGATGTTACACACATCAAACACATCATAATAACCCAAATGTGCCACGCGAATAATTCTGTTTTTCAAATCATCTTGCCCACCTGCAAATGTCACACCCATGACATCACGAAGATATTTCACAAATGCGCCACCATCGACAGTTTCAGGAATAAATACACCCGTTGCTGATGTTGCCGGTACCTTAGAAACCAGTTTCATACCCAAAGCATTGAAACCTGCACGTGTACCTTTTGCCAAGAGTGTATGACGCGCATATAACTGATCTAAACCTTCGCTAAACATCATGTTTAGGACTTCATTCAAACCCACAATTAAGGATATTGCAGGTGTCCACGCCGTCGTATCTTTGCCTGCTTGCTGAACCTTTCGTTCGGTCAATAAATCAAAATAGAATGTCTGGCAATCTGGATTGGATTCAATCATTGCCCATGCTTTTTCAGAGATGCCCATCGTTGCCAAACCCGGTGGTAACATGAAAGCTTTTTGTGAACCTGAAATGACAATATCCAAACCCCAGTCATCCATAGGCATATCAATCACACCCAACGCTGTAATGGCATCCACCACTGTCAGGCAATCAATATCTTTCGTTAACGCAGCAATGGCTTGAATGGGATTTTCTGTGGTGGTTGAGGTTTCAGACGCTTGTACAAAAACTGCCTTCGCTTGGGGATGAGCATCCAAAGCAGCTTTCACGGCATCGACCGTGACGGCATCTCCCCATGTCACTTTGATTTCAATCGCATGAATATGATGTTTGGCGGCAATGTTTCCCCAACGTTCACCAAATTTACCTGCATTGACATAAATCATGGTGTCGCCAGTGGTACACACATTCATCACAGCAGCTTCCATCGCGCCAGTACCCGAACACGAAAGCATCAGTGTATCACTCGTGGTTTGATGAAGTTTTTGCAACATGGTTCGTGTTTCTGCAAAAATCTTAGAAAATTGAGGGGTGCGATGGTGAATAATCGGAGCTGCCATACGCAATAACACTTGTTCAGGAATAACCGTAGGGCCTGGGGATAAAAGGTATTGTTTCATCATAAAGACAACTCCGACAAAAAATTAACACGCCGAATATAGCCTATCGAAGTGCGCGCAAACCCTATAGCTGAGGCATGTATCGTCAAATCGATATGCTTATCAACAGAACTTTTCATTTAATCTACTGATCTTACGCACGCCGTCATTCCCAAGTGCTTGTATTGGGAAATATAGAAGACCATTCATATCACTCTGGAAGTGCGGCTTTAGCCGCGCCGAATGAAGTATCAGGGCGTGGCTAAAGCCACACTTCCAAAAGTCCAAAAGGTGTTCAATGATCGACCAAGCTAGAATGACACTTCTTTTCATCAACGTGCGTAACATCATTTAATCTATTTATTCTGCTTCACCATCTCGCGTCATACCCATCAGTTTAGCTTCAATAAAAGCATCAATATCACCATCTAAAAATGCAGCTGTATTGCCTGTTTCCATGCCTGTACGCAAATCTTTAATCCGTGATTGATCCAACACATAGGAGCGAATTTGATGCCCCCAACCAATGTCCGTTTTAGTATCTTCCAAGCCTTGTTTTTCTGCCTGACGTGCTTCCACTTCCCGTTCGTAAAGGCGTGCTTTTAACATTTTCCAACACGCATCACGGTTTTTATGTTGAGAACGGTCATTCTGACATTGCACCACAACACCCGTCGGTTCATGGGTCATACGCACAGCTGAATCCGTTTTATTGATATGCTGACCACCCGCACCCGAAGCACGATAAGTATCGATACGCACATCCGCTGGGTTTATATCAATTTCAATGTCACGTTCAATATCAGGAAATGCAAACACCGATGCAAACGACGTGTGACGGCGGTTACCCGAATCAAACGGTGATTTTCGTACCAAACGATGCACGCCAATTTCGGCTTTTAAAAAGCCATAGGCATACTCACCTTTAATCGAAACTGTTACTGATTTAATACCAGCTTCTTCACCGTAAGTACATTCTAAAAGTTCCGTTTTAAAACCCTTGCGTTCTGCCCATCGCAAGTACATACGCAAAATCATTTCTGCCCAATCTTGCGCCTCTGTGCCACCTGAACCTGCATTGATGTCCAAAAAAGCCGATTCCATATCGGTTTCACCACCAAGCATTTTAGCCAGTTCCAAACCATTAATAATTTCCTGCACAGTACCTAATAAGACCACCGCTTCCATCTGACTATCTTGATCGCCTTCTTCCATACCTATTTCAAAAAACATACTGGATTCTTCCAAATTTGAGGATGCATCTGTATGTTTTTTTATAGCTTGCTCAAGCCTTGCCTTTTGCTGCATGATAGCTTGTGCTTTAGCTGGATCATTCCATAACGTTGGATCTTCAATGCGTGCGGCAAGTTCAATCAGTTCTTCTTTCTTGTTATCAATGTCAAAGCGACCTCCGCAACGCATCCAAACGCTTGGCATAATCTTCCGCGCGTGTACGAAAACCTGCTATTTGATCTTCAATGCTCATGTTTTTCTCCGAACGATGTTATTTATTTACGATGTTACGCACTTTGATGAAAATAAACGTCATCCCCGCGGTCTTTTTAATAGGAAACCTGAAAATTATAAAATATTTCTAGGATGACGTTACTGTGTGTTTATCACTCTGGAAGGCGGCTTTAGCCGCGCCGAATGAAGTATCAGGGCACGGCTAAAGCCGTACTCCCAAAGCATCCCATAGAATAACGCTTCTTTTTCATCAACCTGCGTAAAATCCGTTATTTATTCACCATGCCCACGAAAAGCCTGACCCAACAAGAAAAATTCTGCGGATGTTTTACGGCTAGCTGCGGGTTTGATGTTTTTAATTTTTTGAAACTCTTGCCCCAATTGTTGACGAAATGATTCATAACCTGTTCCCATAAAGGTTTTCATCAAAACGTGACCACCTTGACGCAAGTATTGTGATGCAAAGTGCAAGGTCATTTCATTCAAGCCAATCATACGCATTTGATCGACCAATTTATTACCACTCATTTCAGGTGCCATATCTGAAACCACCACATCGACGGTTCGACCGCCCAAAGCATCTTGTAAGGCTTGCTGCCCTTCAGGCGAATCAAAGTCTGCTTGAATTAAGGTGACACCTTCAATGCTTTGCAGTGGCAATAAATCAATGCCAATGACAAGGCCATCTTTGCCCACATAACGCACGAGTTCTTCACTCCAAGAACCAGGAGCGCAGCCCAAATCAATCACGACTGAACCTTTTTTGATATTCAAGCCATGTTTATCCAAGACTTCGATGAGTTTGAATGCTGCACGCGAGCGTTTGCCTTCGCGTTTGGCTTGTTTGACATGCGCATCATTGATATGTCGATAATACCATGCCGATGTTTTTCGATCTTTTTTGCTTTTGGATTGATTTGCCATATCTGTTTTTAACGCCCTAATCCTTCAATTTCCAACCTATTTTCCATAAATACCAAGCCAGTATCACCAAGGATACGGTTAGCACCAATACCATACCAATGGCATGAACAGGATCACTATCACCTGTGGCAATAAAGCCCTGACGAAAACCATCAATCAAATAAAAGAAAGGGTTCCATTCATTCAATGATTGCCAAAGTGGTGGTAGTTGTTGCACGGAATAAAACACACCCGACAAAAACGTCAGCGGCATAATCACAAAATTGGTCACCATCGACATATCATCAAATGTTTTCGACCACATACCTGCAATCAATCCCAATGAACCCATGAATAAGCTTCCACACACGCCATAAAATAAAATCATCCAAACATGAGTAATCTGTAAATCTGAAAACGGTAAAAGCACCAATAACAACACACTACCCACCACAAAAGCACGCAATACCGATGCTGATAAAAATGCAATCAAGGCTTCCGTGGGTGAAATGGGTGCCATCATCAAAAACACATGCGTATTCATGATTTTACCCATAATCATGGAACTTGATGTGTTGGCAAACGCATTTTGTAACATCGCCATCATCATTAAACCCGGAATTAAGAAGGTAAAATAATCGACATCCAATCCGGGGACTTGCCGCTCACCCATCGCATAGTGAAATACAATTAAATACAATACAGCCGTTAAAGCAGGTGCGGCAATGGTTTGCATTTTGACACGCATAAAACGTTTTGTTTCACGTTGAAAAAGTGTCCACGTACCCAATATATTCATGCTGCTCACCGTGTATCCTTATGGGTCAAACGAAGAAAAACATCTTCTAAATTTTCTTGGCGAATATACGTATCTAAAGGAACACCCAAAGCCTGACGCGCGGCTTGATAGGCAGCATCAAAATTGGACTGACCCTCTTGATGTTGTAAATTCAAACATAACACACCATCACATACGCGTGGCGCAAACGCTTGCAAGGCTTGTTTCTGTGATTCTAAAAGCTTCACAGGCTGCTCATATCGACAACATAAATTTGAAGATGCCACATCGCCCAATAAAGATTGCATGGATTGTGAAGCAATCACTTGACCTTGATTGATAATAGCAACGTGATCACACAACTCTTGCGCTTCTTCTAAATAATGAGTGGTCAACAAAACCGTTGTGCCTTGAGCATTCAATTCACGAATAAAATCCCATAATCGCTTGCGCAGTTCGACATCTACACCCGCAGTAGGTTCATCCAAGATGACCACTTTCGGGCGATGAACCAAAGCCTGTGCCACCAATAATCGGCGTTTCATACCACCTGAAAGTTGGCGAGTGATTTTATTGGCATGTTCTGACAATTCAAGACGTTCTAACAAATCATTGACCCAAGCTTCATCACGCTTTTGTCCATACATACCACGCGTAAAATGCAAAATCTCACGCGGTGAAAAAAAGGGATCAAATGCAATTTCTTGTGGAACGACACCCAAGTGACGTTTGCCCCAAGCACGTTCCGTCAATAAATCATGCCCAAGCAAGGAAACTGAACCCGATGAAGCACGCACCGTATCCGCTAAAATATTAATTAACGTGGATTTTCCTGCCCCATTCGGGCCAAGCAAGGCAAAAAACACACCTTTGGGAACAGTTAAGGAAACATTTTGAAGGGCTTGCTTACCACTTTCATAAACTTTATTTAAGTCTTTTATAGTCAATGCTGTCATGATAAACGCCTTTAATAGGTGCTTTTAATAGTCGACGTGACCACAACCTTGACCGCTATCGGCAGGTGTAAATGATTTACCACAACCACATGTTGAAGCGGCATTGGGGTTTTTAATCACAAATGATTCACCTTCTAAAGATGTTTTATAGTCAATTTCAGCACCTTTCAACATACCCATGCTCATTTGGTCGACCAATAATTTTACGCCGTAATTTTCAACGACGGTATCATTATCTTTAATATCATCATCAAAGGTAAAGCCATATTCAAAGCCTGAACAACCACCACCAGAAACAAATACACGCAAATGCAAATCTTTATTATCTTCTTGTATTAATAAATTTTGAATTTTTGTGGCCGCACCTTCGGTTAAAGAAACTTTTTCAGCTGACATTGTAGTGACTTCAATAGACATAAATAAACCTCTCAATACATTTTTTTAGAGCAGGCGAGTATCTGTTTTTACGTCAATAGCACAAGACATGGCGTTAAAAGATTGAGAATAACACATTATTATCAATACCTTCGCCAAAATAGTGCTATTTCAGCTCGTATTAACCATGAATTTCATTGAAATCTTATTAATCAGTTCATGAATAAAAATACGTTCGGCATTTTCCAATACCTTCGCCAAAATAGTGCTATTTCAGCTCGTATTAACCATGAATTTCATTGAAATCTTATTAATCAGTTCATGAATAAAAATACGTTCGGCATT
>JAUZQM010000096.1 GCA_030950985.1 Mariprofundaceae bacterium
GACCGCACGATTCTTAGCACATGAGGGGTCACGTAAAATAGGAATCATATTTTTATCACGTGATTCAATGCCCAAACGTTGACGCGTGGTATGTAACGGCAAGCTAGGTAAAGGACGTTCCACAAAATTAATCAGCTGAGCTTGAATACCATCTAAATTTCGTTTGGCAGCAGGCACTTTTTGAATCAAGCCCACTTTTTTTGCCACATGATGCAATAAACGATGCCCTGCATAACCCCAGCGAATCACTACTTCTCGCATCAAACGTACCGCATCAGGTTGCTGAATCACCAAAAATGCCATCGATAGTTTAGCACCCATATTAAACTTTGATTGTCCTTTATCTTTCAATAAAGCACGCATTTTTTCAGTCACATTACCAAAATCAATATTGACAGGACATGGTGATTCACATTTATGACAAATCGTACAGTGATCTGCCACATCATGAAGTTCATCAAAAAACTCAAATGAAATACCTGAACCTGTTTGTGATTCATACAAAAAAGCTTCAATAATAGAACTTGAAGCTTGTATTTTATTGCGTGGTGAATACAACATATTGGCGCGCGGAAAATGTGTATTGCATACAGGTTTGCACTTACCGCAACGCAAACATGGTGAAATTTCTTCGGATAACTCCGTTAAATCCGCTGCTTCCATAATCACAGATTCATGTTCCAACAAATTAAAACTGGGTGTATAGGTTAAACTCAAATCCAAATTAGGTCTTAATTTACCTGGATTAAAAAGGTCGTGGGGATCAGCACGATCAAGATAAGCAGCACTTTCTTTCAGTATATCAGCATTCATATAGGCTAACTTCGTGATACCAATACCATGCTCACCTGAAATCACACCACCCAGAGCTTCCGCTTTCGCCATCACTTTTTCCACAACATGATGTGCTTTACGCATCATCATATAATCATTGGAATTTACAGGAATATTGGTATGTACATTGCCATCACCCGCATGCATATGAGTTGCCACGACCACACGACTCGACAATACTTTCTTATGAATGCTTTTAATCCGTTCAATCAATGTCGCATTACCACGCAAGCGATCCAAAATCGGACGTTTCACTTCGTGTTTGTATGAAATACGGACATCACCGCGTTGAATCACTCGAAATAACGATTCAGTTTCCTTATACGTCACGCCTTCTATCAAATCAGCCACATCACTAGCAGGTTCATTCAACGCTTTCAGCATACGTCGCCAATTATTTTGGGCTGTCGTCACGACCTGTAAACACTCCGAGATTTTATCTTTCAAGAAAACATCATCTTCCAATGATAATTCTTCTCTCACCAAACGATCATCCACAAGCAAGCGTTGTTTGGTTTGTACTAGATAATCATGCAGCGTATCTACAATATCAATTTTATTGGCAATGGAATTTTCAATATTCAACAATTCCACATAATCATTGTATTCAGATAAACGTGGCAGTGGAATCACCACATCCTCATTCATTTTAAAGGCACGTGTATGTTTAGCAATAGCTGCCATACGGCCTCGATCACCCCAGAAACGACCTCGATCCGATTTGCTAATGGCAACGAAACCTTCACCATTACCTTGTGAGGTCAAACGGCAAATATCCGAACATGCCTGTGCTACTTGTGCTTCATCATCACCTGATACATCAATCAATAAAACCACACGTGGACGTTCTCGACGCGTCGATTTACTGACATAATCAATGGCTTTCACATATTTCTCATCGAAATGTTCAAAACCTTCTAAAAAGGTATCAGGCATTGCATCGACATGATTTTTAATGTTCACCAAGGCTTTAGTCGCATCATCAAGCTGTTGTCCAAAAAATTCACAACATACGGTGCGCGTTACATCATAAGCACGATGTAAAATAAAGGTCGCTTCCGTGATAAAACCATCCGTGCCTTCTTTTTGAATCCCCGGTAGTCCACCCATAGCTTTTCGTGTGACATCTTTGCCCAAACCTTCACGGCGAAAAATAGATCCTTCAAGTGTTAACACTTCATCGGAGATGACACTGCCATCATCACTAGATGTTCGAAGCAATTGAAAAGAAACCGATGCCTCATCATGAACTTTACCCATATTGTGATTCAAACGTGTCACTTCAAGCCAGTTGCCATCAGGTGTGACCATTTTCCAGCTTAATAGATTATCAAGGCATGTACCCCAAATGACAGCATGCTTACCACCTGCATTGGAAGCCACGTTGCCGCCAATGGTACATGCCCAAAGGCTGGTCGGATCTGTGGCGAAGACATGCGGTTTAGCCGCTTCCATGACCTTGCCAGTAACAGCACCAGCCAATGCCCGAATCGTTGCCACCTCACCTCGCTCACCAATCGATTGAGTTTTTACGGCATCAATATAATCGAATTTTTCAATATTGATCATCACAGCATTATTGGAGAGCGGTACAGATCCACCACACAAACCAGTGCCGCCACCACGCGGTATGACAACCAAATTCAACGCTTGAACTGTGCGAATCAAACCTGGTAATTCATCAGGGCTATCAGGCGTAAGCACGCAAAAAGGATGATGTGAACGCCAATCTGTCGCATCTGTTGCATGGTGGGTTAAGGTGAAGGCATCAAAATGAATATTATTGCGATGGGTATGTTTTGCCAATGCACGCTTGGCTTGACGACGTTTTTTAGGCTCTTTCTCAAACCATGCGTAAAAATCATCCAGCATGCGTTCCATACATGCAGCAACTTTGCTCGCACGTTGGTTATCTTGCGCACCATCCATAATTCGCTGTAAGCGTGCGTCATGCCTTTTACGTATTTTTTTTAAACGTTTTTTATTGTCTAATAAATCATTTTTAAGAAAAACATTACGCTCAATGACCCAAACATCTCCCAGAATATCAAACAACATGCGCGCAGAACTACCCGTACGCCGCTGTTCTCGTAAGACATTTAAATCATCCCAAATTTCTTCACCAAGAAAGCGTTTAACGATTTCTCGATCTGAATAAGAGGTATAGTTGTACGGTATTTCACGAATGTTTTCAGGCACAAGTTACTCCAAAAGCAAGCATGGTTTTTGAAAAAAGACGCAGCCTAATGAAAAGTGATGAAAAAAACTTAAATACCCACAAAATCATCCACATTGATAGGCTGCCAAACTTTTTTTATGTTGGAATATACTACATAACTGATGTTACGCACTCTGGTGAAAAAAAACCGTCATTCCATGCTTAGGAAGTGTGGCTTTAGCCACCCCCTGATACTTTATTCAGCGCGGCTAAAGCCGCACCCCCAGAGTAATGAACACACAGCAAGGTTCATCCCCCAAATCCGATGAAAAGATCATGGTATGCGTAACATCAGCTACACAAGTCAAGATACAGTAATATGAGCTACATCGTCACCCTCGAGTGCTTGTGTCGAGGGTCTTTTGTTTCAACCATTAGAGTCCGATAAAAGAACTCGAGCATGACGATACTTTACGATGAACGACTGCCTTCTAAAGCAGCATTTAACTGTTGCAGGTCATCGGGTAAAGGAGCCCGACATAAAATATTTTCATGGGTGATAGGGTGAATAAAACCCAAAACTTCTGCATGCAATGCTTGTCTTGATAATGAAAGCAAGGCTTGGCGCAACATGGGTGCAAGTTTTTTGCTTGGGTTAAATTGACGAGCATACGTAGCATCCGCAAGGATAGGAATATTCTCCGATGCTAAATGAACACGAATTTGATGGGTTCGACCTGTATGCAAGGTAAGGCGTAAACGACTGAATTGATGGTTATAACTTTGTTCCAGTTGTGCATCCGTAATCGCTCGTTTGCCATGTGCGATGATGGCAATTTTTTGCCGATGTTGTGGATGGCGTGCCAAAGGTTTATCAATACGCTGTTGCTGCCATCTTGGCACACCTTTACACCAAGCGATATATTCACGTTGAATATCATGCGTGGCAAAAAGTTCGGCAAGCCCACGGTGAGCAGCTTCTGTTTTAGCAACAACTAATGATCCTGATGTATCTTTATCAATACGATGCACAATACCCGGTCTTTCCACACCATTAATACCAGGCAATTCACAGTGGTGTAATAAGGCATGCACCAAAGTCCCCGTATCATGGCCATAACTAGGATGAACCACCATGCCCGCAGGTTTATTGACCACCAAAAGATCATCATCTTCAAAGAGAATATCTAAGGCAATATCTTCAGGCTCTAGTGTCATGGGGCGGCTATCCGCAATCGTCACAAGAAAAACATCATGCGCATAAACCATATTCGATAGTTTGAATGGGCTACTAACATGCTCAGCCTGAATGGCTCCAGATTGATACAAATCTTTTACACGACTTCGTGATAAACCCGTGAGCTTGGTCAATGCCTGATCAAGGCGTTGACCTTCCAGCTCATTTGAAATGACATAACGCTGTGTTGGATTCCCTTCAGTCTTACTCACCCGCGGATGTGTCTTGTGTTTTAGGCTTAGGCGAAGCTTGCGGAGTTGCAGTTTTCTGGGGTGCAGCTTGTTGGCTTACAGTTTGTTGAGCTACCATTTGTTTTTTTACATCTTCGGACTTCTTTTCAGTCTTTTTCTCAATCTTCTTTTCAGCCTGTTTTGGAGGTTGAGCCTTTGGCTTTTCTTGAGGCTTCGCTTTTTGTGTCACAGGTTTTTCTTGTGCCACAGGTTTGGCTGATTTCTGATTCTTCGATTCAGATGATTTTTGTTCATTTTTCTCTACAGTTTCAGCAGATTTAGCCACTTGTTTTGCTTTGTTGGGGCGATTACGACGGGAAGGTCGTTTTTTAGCAGGTCTGCTTTCTTCACTGCCCAAATCTTTTTCAACTTCAACGGCTACCACTGTTTTGCTAGGTTCAGGCTTATCAGAACTAGTTTGCTCTGTATTTTGATCATGACCTTCTTGACCTTCACGTTTCGCTGTAGGGCGACGGCGACGACGGCGACGACGACGTGCTTGCGTACTTTCTTGTTCATTCGTCGGTGTAGATGGAGCATTATCCGCTGTTTGCTCGTCTTTTTTCTCCACAACTTTATTATTTGGTGTTTCCGATTTCTTTGGTGTTTCCACTTTCTTCGGTGTTGAAACCTGTTTTTCAGCAGTCTCCGTATTTTTAACATTTCGATTGCGTTGACGATTTCTATTATTCGGACGACGTGGTTTACGTTGGCGTTGCTGTTCTTTACGTTCCTCTTCCAAACGTTTTTTCTTGGCTGCTTGACCCGTTAAAATTTCAACAAGCCCCATAAACCATGTCACAATAGATGTTTTCTTTTGCATGGGATGTTGTGGCATGGGAATACCCACCACTGGCTTTAAAGGGCTAACTTTTCGTTTCTCAATAGTAGGTTTGAGTCCGCGCGATGTATCTTCCAATACTTCCGTGCGCTGTTGCTCATTATCTTTCCATTCACGTTCAATACGATAATGCGGAATCATCAATTCAGGTTTAATTTGTAATACAATTTGAATCTCATGAATTTCTTCAATACGCGCAATATGAGTACGTTTATGATTCATTAAATATTCGCCTGTAACGGAGGGAACTTGAACATTTAGCGTCGGTTTTTTACCGCGTTCTGCCCAGTCTTCCATGCGTGTGAGCATTTTCAACGCCATCGATTCAACCGTACGAATAGAACCACTACCTTGACAACGTGGGCATGTTTCAGTCGTCGATTCACGAATGGAAGGGTGCAAACGCTGACGTGACATTTCCATCAGTCCAAACCGAGAAATTTTAGCAAATTGAATCCGAGCTTTGTCCGTTTTGGTCGCATCGCGCAAAACTTCTTCCACTTTCTGCCCATGTTTACGGTTTGCCATGTCGATAAAATCAATCACAACCAAACCACCAATATCACGAATACGCAATTGACGAGCAACCTCGGCAGCCGCTTCTAAATTGGTTGCAAGGGCAGTATCATCAATATTTTTACCCCCTGTTGCACGCGATGAATTGACATCAATAGAGGTCAAAGCTTCGGTCGGGTCAATGACAATCGAACCACCTGATCGGAGACGAATTTCACGATGATGAATTTCTTCACACTGCGATTCAATACCATATTTTCGAAACAAGGGTTGTTTAGCACGATAAAGTTTTACAATTTTTTCTTTACCCGGTAAAACAGCATGAACAAACGCTTTGGTGCGTGTGTAAACCTCTGGGTTATCGACTTGAATTTCATCAATGTCATCCGTGAAATGATCACGAATAGCACGCGTTGCCAAATCACCTTCAAGATAAATCAGTGATGGGACAGGGGCGCTCTCACCCTTGATACGAATTTCATCCCATAAGCGGCGTAAGTATTGATAATCCCACTGCAATGATTCCAATTCTTGATCTTTACCCGCAGTACGAACAATCAGTCCCATATTTTCGGGAACATTCAAATGACCTAGAAGCTGTTTAATCGCACGACGCTCATCTTCCGACAGTTTGCGTGAGATACCACCCCGTGAATTATTCGGCATCAAAACAGTGTAACGTCCAGCCAGTGAAATATTTGTAGTTAGCGCCGCGCCTTTATTGCCACGTTCTTCTTTGACCACTTGAATCAATAATTCTTGACGATTATCTAAGACATCTTTGATATTGATTTTGCGAGGGTCGGCTGTTTTATCTGCACCCTCTTTCCAACAGTCGGCATGGACTTCATTGAGTGGCAAAAAGCCTTGGCGTGCAGCACCATATTCAATAAAGGCGGCTTGTAAGCTTGGCTCAACCTTGGTGATGACACCTCTATAAATATTGCCTTTGGTAAGGGCTTTATGAGCGGATTCAACATCCAACTCTTGTAAATAATCATTCAACGCAATGGCAACACGACTTTGTTCGTCATGCGATGCGTTGATAAGCATTCTTTTTTTAATGTGACTCATGGCATTTCCTATGCCGAATGATGGTAAAACAAGCTAATAATATGCACGCAAAAAAAGGCACAACAGATATTAAACTGTAACGTGCACGCAGCATAGAACATAAGCATAGTGGTTATAAAATGCACTGTTCAACAGTGAATACCATCGTTTATGCATCATCAAGCTAGGCGTGCATCCGTGAGAATCTTAAAAAATAAAAGGATTCTTACCTTCATGTAAAGGTGAGCAACAGCCAAGCGATCAAACAAAAAAACAGTGATTCAAGGTTCAAGCAAAATTTCAAGCAAAATTTCAAGTTCAACATCATGATTGACGCATTTATCATAGCTCAATCATTCATTATTCAACCATCAAACGGGTGTTTTTAATAGTATGCAGGCTCAACACATTGAACAAGATTTAGACCGTCACCCAATATCACTAAAACATTCATTGGGTTTATCGTCTTGCAGAAGATTGAAATCTAGTGAGTATCACGACAGGTAACAAAATCATCCCTTGCAAATCATTGTTCGCATGGAGCAAACTGCACAATCGATGATACTAACCATTTTGAGGTGAACTTGGCAAATATTATCAATGAAAAGGGGTTTTTAATCGTACCCTCAGATGAGAATGAAAGTCGTTTGGATCGCATGTTAATACGGCAATTAGGCGCAGACAAACGAACACTCATGATGCGTTTGATTCGTAAAGGCAATGTTCGCGTCAATGGCAAACGATGTAAACCAAATCACCATGTTTGCGTAGATGATGAAGTGTTTTTACCCATGAGTTTACGCACACCTACTACAGACAATGATAAGCCTTCCAGCATGTCTGAATCACAAAAGAAACGTATCCTTGAACTGCCCATTTTATTTGAAGACACATGGCTTTTGGTCATCAATAAACCCGCAGGTATGGTTGTACATGGTGGCAGTGGTCATGGCATGGGTTTGATTGAGATGTTGAAAGAAGCGCGTGGTTTGCCTGATTTACGTTTGGCTCATCGCTTGGATCGTGATACTTCTGGCGTGTTGTTGCTGGCAAAGAATTTGGAAGCATTACGTCACCTTACAGAAGCGTTTCGTGAACGTGATATGGATAAAACATATTTGGCATGGGTCGCTGGACACCCTGAACCTTCGGCAGCACGCATGACTTCCCACCTATCCAAAGGGGTCACCATTGCTGGCGAACGCATGGTGGTGGATGATGATGCAGGTAAATTATCAGTCACCGATTATCAGGTCATGCAAACAATTCAGACAGACATCATGGATTATGCTTTATTGGCATTGAAACCCCATAGTGGGCGCACCCATCAATTGCGGGTGCAACTACAACAAGAAGGTCATCCTATTTTAGGCGATGAAAAATATGCGACAAGGGATCAGCTTAAAACATACAAAGCCATCGGCGGCAAAGGTTTAATGTTGCACGCATGGCGCTTGAGAATTTTACACCCAATAACCTTGCAAAATTTTACCTTTTTAGCAGCTTTTCCTAAACGCATGCAAGCACTCCATAATTGATGTTACACATACAGTCATTCTCGTGGTCTTTTAATCGAGAATCTAGACATTAAAAAGATCCCCGATAAAGAATTTCGGGGATGACGGTGCTGTGTGTTCATGACTCTGGAAGTGCGTAACATCAGTAAAATAATAAAAAACGAGGTGAATCACATGACAAGTCTACGAATGAAGATGAATACCTTTTACGCATGGGATGACGATGTTTTAGTATTAAACTTATTGGGAACTCCCAATGCCAAGACCGATAAACTCGGTAAACCCAAAGGCAATCAATTAAAAATCAATGTCGCAGCTGTTCCTCGTGGCGGCAAAGCGACTGATCACATGGTGAAATTCTTAGCCAAAGAGTTTGGTGTAAAAGGCAATGATATTGAAGTCGTCTTTGGACGAATGAATGTAAACAAACAAGTTCGCATTAAAAATCCTCAATCCTTGCCATCGGTAATTCCTGCTCGAACCTAAATCAAGATAAGGCTTCCTCAATACCTTGCAAAAGCTTTTTACGCCCAAATAACAGGCGAAAGTGTCCGCCTTTGTGTGTGTGAAAGGTGTAAAATCTATTAACAATCATCAGGTGGAGTGACACATGACTAAACATGTTACATGGGGCCTGTTAGGTTCTGAAAAGCTAAGCACCTTACGTAGAACGAGAACGTTGGGGTTATCTTCTACCATCCGCTCATTCAATGACCTTGCAGTCCCTGGTATTGGCGGCGTTTGGTATGGAAAACAAATTTTGTTAGCGACACTTGGCGTGGTTGTCGCAGAAGAACTTCGCGCTAAAGGCATGCAGATTCAGAACATTGAAATGACCAATGCCATTGAAGCACTCGCATGTTGCCTTGCATTTAAAAATAATCATTGGAAAAGTGATGCTCGTCTGCTTGGAATCAATACTTTGCAAGGAAAAGATGACTTAAGCTTTCAACAGGTTCGTCATCCGAAATTTTATGTTAATCAACCCATGCGAATGTTGACTATCCAGACTCTGCCTGCGCTTGGATTTGTTGAATCAGATGGTACACGATTTAACACATTTTGCTGTTCTAATACAGGGAAAAGATTTGTTGAAATCGCGACTGCTGCTTTTCATCCTTATCGACGATCAGTGATTGATCATTTAACACTGTGGGCGCAGAGCAAGGATAACCGTGTGGAAACAAAATCACTTTACCAAGCACTATCGCCGCTAACCCCATTATCCAAAGAAGCTACTTCATTACTTGGTGAAAGATTAATTCAAGGAGCAAATGAAGACCCTGAATACAAGAATCGCCGAAGAAATGGATTGGCATGGGTTGATAGGCTACGCAAAAGTAAACAACAACAAAAATCTACATGGGAAGAACAACCTCAAGAAATTTCTAATGCCCACTGGCATGATCTTCGCTCAGGAACTTTATTTTTCCATGTTCGTGATGCCGCGATTGCAGTTCTTGATGAATTAGAAATTTATATCGATAACCAACAGAATGCTCAAGATTTTTCTTTGCGAGAAAAAATTCCTGATCAGCTAAAATCAGTGATTGCTCATCTAAGATTAGCTGCCAGTGACTATTTGAAGATGGAACATACTGATGATGGCGCAAAAGTATTTTGTTCAGCATGTAAAAATAAAGATTTTCACAGGATTTTGCGTTTTTTAGTCGAAAGAGATCAACGAATCTTGCGATTGGTTGGTGATAAAGTGAAACCAGGTCCCGCTTTTCGTGGTGATGTCACCCAAACAATGCCTAATAATCCAAATAAATTTTCATTACCTGATGACATTTCTTACCGCATGCGAAACCTTTATCGCTTAAATCTCGATATGCACGGTCAATTAGAAGACTCATTAAACGCTGATCGTGGAGAAGAGAAGATATGAGTAGCAATAAATCCAGGTCGCTAGCACAACACTTTGATGCTCCAAAAGATTATACTGGATGCTTTGGATGGCTATGCGGTTATTCAGCAGATGATCGATTTCTTAATGCGGCTGTCGAATACTTCACTCACCTCATTGATTCTCAACGTGCTTCCCAAGGTCAGATTTATCTTGCAGCATTCTTAAATCCAGAAAATCGACCTATTTCATGTCTAGAAACTCCAGGGGTGGCACATTGTTTACGCATCGATAAGCCTACGAAACCGTTTCGCCTACTTCATGCCAAAGTGGCAATACTTGGATTTCAACACAAGGAAAACCCCAAGCAATGGCAATTACGTTTACTTGTATCAACTGGCAACTGGACACAGCAAACGCTTGAAGAGAGTTTAGACCTTATTTGGCGTATCGATATAAGCAGTGAATCGCTCGATACTATCGATATTGGCATCCGTCAAGATTGTACCGACATCCAATCAGCATGGAGTCTAATCCAATATATTCAGGCGTTGTTTGATACCCGATTGTTGGATAGCGCAAAGAATGGAAATTTCAGTCATACCAAAAAATCAGTAGAAAAGGTCAGTGGATGGCTTGAAAAATGCAAAAAGATTGCTCGCAGTTACCCTAGATGCCCCCCTAGATTCCTTGATAATCGAAAAATATCCCTGGTATCTCAACTTTCCAAGAAAATTAATATCAACGGTGATGTAAAACGAAATTATTTAGCGATGGGTTCGGGATTTTATGAATCATCCAATGATTCTCATGGCTCCCCTAAAGTACCTTTAAACATCATCAACCGTCTCAAAGAGGTAAATTTACTCACAAAAACAGCAACAATAGATATGTATGTTAATCCAAAGGCATGCCAATCCGTAGCCAGTTCTAAAAAGGAACTAAGAGATGTTATGGGTATTACCATCCGCCCCGCAGCCACCTCAAAATTTGTATTTAAAGATGGTGTACCGCGCACTTTACATGCAAAATTTCTATTCAGTGCAAATCATCGTAACAATTCAAGTTTATGTAACAACGCTTGGGTTTATCTTGGATCTGGAAATCTGACACATCCAGGGTTTGCAAAGAAGATGAGTGCCAACGGCGGCAACCTCGAAGCAGGCGTTGTGTTTTTTCCTCATGTATATTGGCAGGACAATAAAAAAATTAAAGAATCGCAAGTAATCACTCATCTTCTTCCTATTCAATGGGACACTGATCTTAATGAAGATTCACATGTTCTGGAAGTGGGATCTGATATGGAACAGTCTAATGAGAGCTATATTGCTCCTCCTGTTGCATGGCTTAACTGCTTTGAAGATGGTGATAAATGTGAATTACGTTCAGATGATCCTCATATCAGTGATATTCAAGTGTTAGATCCTTCAGGTAAATTATGTAAAAAAACAGCAACTGGCTTTTTGTGGAACCATCCTCAACCTCGCCAAGTGTATATATCTTGGGAAACTGAAGCGGGTCAAGCCAATGAAATAGCGATACCAATCATAGATCAATATGGTCGTATTGCTGCTACCGCGTTAGCTGCTATCGACATCGAAGAAGCTCTGTGGAAACTTCTATCCTTTCCTACGCCCACTAATGATGAAGTCGATGAGGGTGAAGAAATCAATGACGATAACAATGTTAATAAAAATAAGGATGCAAATAAGAAGGATTCGGCACTCATAGCCGATTATCCGATACGCAAAATGATGAAGATAATCGAATCCATTGCCGCACAACAAGTCACTAAGAATGAGGATAATTGGGAATTATGGTGCGCCCGTCTTGAACAAATCTTAAATCAGGCTAAAGATTGTGAGCCTGTTAAATATTTTCGTGATGATTTAAAACTAAACCCACTCAGTCCATTGCGACATCAACCCTTCCGCCCCTCATTTGCTGAGAGTAGTGATTCAACGCATGGAAATCTGTATGAAGAGACTTTAAATCGAATTGAAAAGCGTTGGAAAGTTCAATTTTTGGATCCCATTGGAGGCATGCAATGAAACATCAGTTCAAGGGATGGGATGCAGTCGCAAAAAATCTATGTTCACTTGCAAAAAACTCTCAACTTGAACTTAATGATGGGCAGAAAGGAAGTCTTCTGGCACTTGCTAAAAGACTGCCGAATAATGGTGTTATCATCGCTGATGAAGTTGGCATGGGGAAAACGCGAATAGCTGTCGCTACGGCACACGCTGTGACTCAAGCAGGTGGCAGGGTCGCAATATTGGTTCCCCCTACGTTAGGTCATCAATGGAACGATGAATTGCGTATAGCTGAACTAGAAGCTCCGTCAGTTTTGTGTAATTTCAATCAATATTTGCAGGCGTGGTCAAATTCAGAATTTATTTTAAAAGACACTAATACTCCGTGGTTTGATGAATCAATACCTTCGCCAAAATAGTGCTATTTCAGCTCGTATTAACCATGAATTTCATTGAAATCTTATTAATCAGTTCATGAATAAAAATACGTTCGGCATTTTCCCTACATAATTTTAATGTTTCTTGGACTTGCTTGCGT
>JAUZQM010000097.1 GCA_030950985.1 Mariprofundaceae bacterium
GATAGAATCTGTCATTTTGTTATTTAACTGATGTTACGCATAATATCATCGGATTTAGGGGATGAACGTTGCTGTGTGTTCATTACTCTGAAAGTGCGGCTTTAGCCGCGCCGAATGAACTATCAGGGTGCGGCTAAAGCCGCACTTCCAAAGCAGGCTAAATTTAGAATCTAAGGACTGCGGATGATGCATCTTTTTCATCCAAAGTGCGCAACATCAGTGAATAGTTACAAATCGTGGTGATTCCTTCACCATTCAAAACAAGGGTTCCTACCGCCCCAATAAACCTCGTTTGATATATCTGCTTACAAGCTCTTACTGACAATCTCCCTGATATCAGGCGAGACATTAGTATCGGCGATATGTTGTAACTCGGCGCGCATTAGTCCACTACGAACAGGCTCTAAGCGTTGCCAATTCACCAGAGCGCGTACCATGCGAGAAGCCACTTGCGGATTAAAGGCATCCAGCGCTAGGACTTGTTCAGCAAGAAACCGATAACCACTGCCATCGATGGCATGAAAGATTACAGGATTGCGCATGGCGAAAGTTCCTATCAATGCTCGTACCTTGTTCGGATTACGCAAATCAAATGCAGAGTGTGTCATGAGTCGTTTCACCTGAATAAGTGTGTCTGGCAAGGATGATGATGCCTGCACGCCAAACCATTTATCCATCACATTGGTTTCATCTCGCCATTGCTTTTCAAAGGCAGCAAGTGCTTGCTCACGTTCAGGACAATCACAATCGGCGAGCAGTGACAAAGCCGAATACTGGTCGGTCATATTGTCCGCCTGTTTAAACTGCGAAAAAGCACGTTTTATTTCTACGCTATCCCCTGTTGCTAAAAGATAAGAGAGACAGATATGTTTGAGTTTACGCGCCTGCATCGCGGAATCCTCAGAACCTGTTGTTTTGGATAAACGTTGATATGTCTGCTGTAAATCATCATGCAACAAATGCGCAATCGTGCGACGTAATTGTTCACGTACCTGATGAATAAGAGCTGGATCAGCTGGCGTACTGGCTTCAGCAATATCCGCTTCTGATGGCAACAATAACGCTTCAGCTTTTAGTGCATCATCTAGTGATGGATTTATCAGTACATGCGCAAAGGCATCTGTTACATCGTTATTTAGTGCATGACCAGCGAGCATATCTTGCATGGTTCGCATCGCTAGTCGTTGCGCTGCCGCCCAACGATTGAATGAATCTTCATCATGACGCATGAGAAATGCATCATCTTTAGCACTATAAGGATAATCCAGCATGACGGGTGCGGAAAAGCCACGCAATAGGGATGGTAGAGCTTGTTCGGGTACATTGGTAAATACAAAAGATTGCTCTGATTCACGCAACATCAGTGTGCGACTTGTGCCTTGAGGAGCATCTTCATCGACTAGTTGTAAAGGTAGTGCTGAACCATCCTGCAACAACAAGCCCAACGTTAGCGGAATCAAAAAGGGCTGTTTATGGGGTGTTTCTGGCGTAGTCGGGCAAGATTGACGGACATGTAGTGTGCAGGTGCCAGCATCGTCATCATAGTCCATGCGTACACTAAGCTTTGGCGTACCCGCTTGATCATACCAGCGCTGCATTTGTGATAAATCCACGTCGTTGGCATCTGCCATTGCAGCTAAAAAATCCTCGGTTGCTACAGCTTGCCCATCATGGCGTTTAAAATAAAGATTCATGCCGCGCCTGAAACCATCCACGCCCAACAAGGTCTGGTACATGCGCACTACTTCCGCCCCTTTCTCATAAACAGTAACAGTATAAAAATTATTGATTTCCATAAAAGAGGATGGACGTATCGGATGTGCCATAGGGCTTGCATCTTCGGCAAACTGGTGGGTACGCAAAAGACGCACGTCCTCGATACGTTTGACCGCTCTCGAGTGCATATCAGCGGTAAATTCCTGATCACGGAATACTGTCAGCCCCTCTTTCAGACTAAGCTGAAACCAGTCGCGACAAGTGACTCGGTCGCCTGTCCAGTTGTGAAAATATTCATGACCAATCACTGCCTCAATAGATATATAATCATCATCGGTAGCCGTTTCAGGACTCGCAAACACCAAACGGGAATTGAAGATATTCAGCCCCTTGTTCTCCATCGCCCCCATGTTGAAATCATCGACAGCCACAATCATAAATAAATCCAAATCGTAGGAGAGTCCGAAACGTTCTTCATCCCAACGCATCGCCTTTTTCAACGATGACATGGCATGACCGCACTGATGAATATGATGTGCTTGGGTATAAATACGAAGTGTAATATTGCGCTGATCCGCCGTGCGATAGTGATCCTCGACATGTTGTAAATCGCCAGCCACCAACGCGAATAAATAGGCAGGTTTGGCAAACGGATCCTGCCATTCAACCCAGTGGCGACCATCATCCAAATCCCCTGAGGAAATCGGATTGCCATTGGAAAGTAGCACTGGATTTTCAAGTTTATTGGCTGTGATACGCACGGTAAACGGTGCCATGACATCGGGGCGATCGGGATAATAGGTAATCTTGCGAAATCCCTGCGCCTCACATTGGGTGCAATAATTCCCACCAGAACGATACAAGCCTTCTAGGGCTTTATTGGCTTCAGGATTGCAACGTGTGCTAATTTCCAGTTCAAAAACATCGGGGACCTTATCGACTTGCAAACTCTCAGTGTTTAGGGTGTATTCATCTTGCTTTAGCACACGCCCATCGAGCGCAATCGATAATAGCTCCATATTCTGACCATCCAGCCGCAATGCTGTACATGCCTCCGCTGCAGGGTTGCGCCGATAACACACTTTGGAGCGCACTACTGTTGCTGATGGTTCAAGCGAGAAGTCCAAAAACAGTTTATCCACCAGAAATGTTGGTACCTGATAGTCTTTCAAATATACTGTTTCTGCTTGCTTCATGATTTCTCCTATGGGGTCATATGGGGTCAGGCTTTCATAACTTGATATTATCGTGAATTAAATCAATCTTTTTCTTAAATTCACTATCAGTGATTAATCGTTTTTCCAGTTTTCGCACAGCCGTACTCATTGTTGCCACATCACGATGAAAATACGTCGCCATCATCGTTAACGATTCCTCACTAAATTTACCCATAAGCCAAGCAACGACGGCTCGTGCTTCGGAATGTTTACGCACTCTTGTCCGTTCAGATAACGCCGACGTTTCAAGCTCGTAAACCTTGCATACATGCGCAAGACACTCATCTAAGGTGAGTGTCCGTCGAGTATTTAAGGAATGTTCTAAAACCTGTTCAGCAAAGCGATCATTACCCAACACTCGTCTATCTTTTCCGCCAGTATGAAATTCAGCTCGATGTGATTCCGATAAACCATCCATTACAAAAGAAGCATACGATTTTCTTGCCGCATCAAGATGGGATGAAAAATGGGAAAGTACTGTATCAGAAGTTAGCCAAGGTACTGTTTGTTCGCCTGTATATGCCAGATGGCTACTCCATGAGTATGCCGAAGGACTTTTAACCATTCCAGCCCGAACAGGGTTGAGATGCGTGTAACGAACCAGCTCCAGCAAGTAATGATCTTCATCAATTAGTAAGGCCTTGAATCGACCTTGAAATAAGTGACCTGTTCGCTTTTGATGGTTATTAAACCAGCGAGTGTAACGAAAAGATAGATTTTGCATGATTTTAGAGAGAGGGATATTTCCAACCTCAATCACAAGGTGGACATGGTTGCTCATCAAACAAAAAGCATGAATACGATGTTCAAATCTCTTAACACCTTCCTGCAATAACATGAAAAAATGATACCTATCAGCATCATTGGAAAATATTTCATCACCACCATTGCCACGAAGCATCACATGGTAATAGCCGCCATCGATATGAATTCTGGGTTGTCTTGCCATGATGGAAGTATACTTTCGACTTGAATAATATCAAGTTATGGAAGCCTGACCCTATTTCTTTGACCCTATTTCTTACGACTTGAATAATATCAAGTTATGGAAGCCTGACCCTATTTCTTATGGAAGCCTGACCCTATTTCTTTCAACGAAATCTTCGACCCTAATGGAGGCAAACGCATTCAAAAGGTTGAAGAAATGGGCACTTGAAAATATAGTTATTGACAAGAGTTCTCAAGAAAGTATCTGACCCTATTTCTTTTGTAAAAAAAACTAACGCCCTGCATGAGGGGCGGCGCAGCCGCCGCCCCTCTCGATACTTTTGTTAGCCCTACAAGTACGAATATTTAACAAATTCAATTCAATTCAATTCAATTCATTTTTTCCTTTTATAGGTATGACTTTTTCAATCAAATCATTTTCATCATAGTGAACTCTTACAATAACTTTATCCCCACTTGCAATTGCTTCCGTAGGAGAACCTATAACTTCCCATAAACCTAATGTTGCAATATCCATAGCTCCATGCCCAAAAGCACGAGCAGCTTTTACTCCTTTGCTATATCCTTGAATAAATGAATAAACATCAACCTTTTTACCATCTTTTGTAACTTTAGTATTAACAGGCTTTCCAAGCTCTCCAATAACTCTATATCTAGGAGTCCCTTCTACTAAAACACTCACATCTTTTTTATCAGGTTGATCCATAGCTTGCTTTACAGCACAACTAGTAGTTGAAATTGCAACCATAGGCAACATCAAACACATCAATGCAATTGAAACACTTTTTTTCATTTTTTTCTCCAGTTATTTTTTATGGGCTAACTTAGTAATACGCCTATTTGATTTTCTATATATTAGGTGGATATTAATCCTAAATTAAGCCCTTCCTTTAATTTACCAACAGCCAATATTACCCCACCTTCACCATGAGATGAAACGTGGGGTAAGCATTGCTGTTTAGCTGCGGCTTGTCACTTCTAACAAATGATAACCAAACTGTGTTTTCACAGGGCCTTCAACGGAACCAACGTCTGCTGAAAAAACAACTTCATCAAATTCTGGCACCATTTGACCGCGTCCAAATTCACCCAAATCACCACCTTTACGGCTTGATGGGCAACTTGAGTTTTCTTTGGCGACAGCTGCAAAATCAGCACCTGCTTCAATCTCAGTTTTTAACTGCAAACATTTTTCTTCTGAATCCACCAAAATATGGCGGGCACATGCTTTAGACATATATCACCTCTCATCAATTTCATCGCACACTATGCAAACATAAGCACAGACATCCATTATTTTTGCCAAACCAACACGGGTTTCCTTGCTGCTTGCGTCTCATCCAAACGTCTGCGGAAGGGTTTTACAGGCGCATCATGTAAGACTTGCGTATCGCCAGCCTCACACTGAGCAGCAATGTCCAACATCGCATCACAAAAGCTATCCAAAGTAGTTTTGGATTCAGTTTCTGTGGGTTCAATAAGCATCGCACCATGCACAATAAGCGGGAAATAAATGGTCATCGGATGAAAACCTAAATCAATCAACTGTTTGGCAATATCCAATGTTTTTACACCATGTTTATTCTGATACTCATCGGTGAGCAGGCACTCATGTTTGCATAGTCCTTCAAAAGGGACGTGATAAGCCCCTTTCAGGCGATGCAGCACATAATTGGCATTTAGCACGGCATCTTGAGCAATTTTATGCAAATGATTGCGTCCAAAAGCGGCAATATAAGCATGGGCGCGAAGCAATACGCCAACCTGACCAAGCGAGCCTAGAACCGTTCCGCAAGATTGCTCATCGTGCGTTTCAATGCGGTACACATCCCCTTCTTTGACGATGCGTGGCACGGGTAAATAGGGCGCAAGTATCTCATTGACGACCACAGGCCCAGCACCCGGTCCGCCACCACCATGCGGTGTGGAAAAAGTTTTATGAACATTGATATGCAAGCAGTCAATGCCCATATCACCCGGACGTGCGACACCAACCAAGGCATTCAAGTTCGCACCATCACCATAAACCAAACCGCCAGCATCATGAACCAGTTGGCAAATTTCTTTGATATCGGATTCAAATGCACCTGCTGTATTCGGATTGGTCATCATCAGCGCTGCAACATCACCATCGAGATGTTTCTTCAACTCATCCAAATCAATGCGACCATCAGGGCGTGATTTCAATGCTACACAGTGCATGCCACACAAAGCTGCGGATGCTGGGTTTGTGCCATGTGCCGAATCGGGAACCAATACTTTTTTGCGATGTTGTTCGCCTCGTGCATCCAAACAGGCGCGAATCATCATCAAGCCTGTAATTTCACCTTGCGCACCTGCGGCAGGTTGTAGGGTAATATCGGAAAAACCAGCAAGTTCACACAACCACGTTTGGAGTTCATAAAGTAGTTCCAACACACCTTGAACACTATCAATCGGTTGATCAGGGTGAATGTCCGCCAAACCCGGTAAGCGCACGACTTGTTCATTGACTCGTGGATTGTATTTCATGGTACATGAGCCGAGCGGGTAAAATCCAGTCTCAATGCTGTGATTCCATTGCGACATGCGGACAAAATGGCGCACGGTTTCAGGTTCGGATAACCCTGGAATCTGGGCAGCTTCTTGACGTGAAAAAGCTTGTAATTCAGGGCTAATATCCCCTTCCACACCCGGTAAGCTGATGGATTTAGCGGCTTCATGGGCGTGTTCAAACAACAACGCTTCTTCGTGTTGGATGCCACTGACGGCGGAGTAAGATGTTTGGCTCATGCGATCACCTCCAAAGCGGTCAAATATTTTTGAATGTCGGCATCTTCAATCATTTCCGTGGTAGCTACCAATAAATGTCGGGCATCCATCGTGTCATCTAATTGTTCCAATGGAATACCTGCAAAAATATCTTGCTTGCGTGCTTCAAGTAAAAATAAATCTCGTTTTTGCTGATTTTCAAAGCTTAAGACGGTTTCATGGAAACGTGCGCCTTGCGCCGCTTGCACATGTTTTGGCAACTGTGAGACCAAGCGATGCAATGCTGCTGCGGAACGTGTTGCGACAGTTTTCAAACTTTCATCACCCATCAAGGTCATATAGGTTGCCGCAGCTGTACACATCAAACCTTGATTGGAGCAAATATTCGATGTGGCTTTTTCGCGGCGGATATGTTGTTCACGGGTGGCTAAGGTCAATACAAAACCACGTTTGCCATCAGCATCGGTGGTCATACCACACACACGCCCTGGCATTTGGCGAACATATTTTTGTTTACACGTCAGTAACCCTAAATGTGGGCCACCAAAGCCCATCGGAATCCCCAATGATTGCCCCGAACCTACAGCAATATCGGCACCACATTCCCCTGGAGACTGAATCAAGGCAAAGGCAGTGGGATCAGAAAAGGCAATCACCATCAAACATTTTGCAGTATCACATGCAGCTCGCAATGCAGCTAAATCGTACACTGAGCCATAAAAATCAGGGTATTGCACGATGACACAGGCGGTTGTTTCATCAATGCCTGCAATCAATTTGTCCACATTAGTGGCAAAACCATCCATGTTTACTTCAACATATTCACCGGGTAAACGAGATAAATAGTTTTGCGTGACTGCGCGATAACGTGGGTTGACCGAAGCGGCCATGATGACTTTGGATTTACGGGTGATGCGGCGTGCCATCAATGCGGCTTCAGCAGTTGCTGTGGCAGCTTCATACATCGAAGCATTGGAAACATCCATGCCCGTTAAGCGTGCAATCATGGTTTGGAATTCAAACAAGGTTTGCAAAGTACCTTGTGATATTTCAGGTTGGTAAGGTGTGTATGCCGTTAAAAACTCACCACGAGAAATAACATAATCAACCACCGCAGGTACAAAATGGTCATAAGTGCCACCACCTAAAAAACAGTGGTGATGACCCATGTGACTATTTTTCTCGGCGGCTTGGGTAAATTTACGCACAATGCCTGCTTCTGATAAAGCATCGGGTAAATTTAAATCACCTTCTTCCAGGTGAAATTCACGGGGTATATCCGTAAATAAATCAGACATCGAATCCATATTCATGCTTTCTAACATGCTTATGCGATCACGATTTGTATGGGGTAAAAATCTCATCATTCACTCTCAGTTCACAAAATAAAAAAGTACAAAAATAGATAGTGGTTCAAGTATGAATGTTATAAATCGGTGACACTCACGTCACCCCCAAGTGTTTGAAACAACTCAACCAGCCACGTCACCCCCAAGTGTTTGAAACAACTCAACCACTCATGTCACCCCCGAGTGTTTGTGTCGGGGGTCTATTAGAAACACATGGATTCCCGATAAAAACCTTCGGGAATGACGGTAAGTTTATTTTTAAATCACTATAATTTTGTACTCTTTCACTGCTTATATCATATTTTTTATTCTTCTAAAAAGGTGTTGTATTCATCATCGGACATCAATTCATCAGCATTGCCAGACATCTTCACTTTGGTAATCCAGCCTGCACCATAAGGTTCAGTATTCACTTTTTCAGGCGCGGCTTCCAAGGCTTCATTGACTTCGATAATTTCACCTGACACTGGGGCATAAACATCGGATACAGCTTTGATGGATTCAACCACAGCATAGGCTTCGCCAGCATCCACTGTGCGTCCAATTTCAGGCAATTCGACAAAAACAATATCACCCAATGCTTCTTGAGCATGGTCGCTTACCCCAAATGTGGCGGTATCGCCTTCGATACGAACCCATTCATGTTCTTTGGTATATTTTAAATTCGCTGGAATACTCATATTTTCTCTCTTTTCTGGTTTATTTTTTAACGTTACTTCTTACAAAAGGTAAACCAGTGCGTTTCGCTGCAACGTGGTTGCCACGAATTTCAATGCTCACATCACCTTCAGTGGCATGTTCAGGTTTCACATAGGCAAGGGCGACACCACCAGCCATTGGAGAGTGCATACCTGATGTTACTTCTCCGCTTTCAACGCCATCAACAAATACTTTATAGTGTTCACGAGGGATGCCTCGTTGAGTAAGTTTAAGCGCAATCAAACGTTTTTTTGCACCGTCGGCTTTGCGTGTTTCAACGGCAGACTTGCCAATAAAATCACCTTTATCCAGTTTGGTAATCCACATGAGTTTGGCTTCAACAGGCGTGACTTTATCGGATATTTCATGTCCATACAGTGCATAACCCATTTCTGTTCGCAACATATCACGCGCTGCCAAACCAATCGGAACAGCACCCTTGTCTAATAATGCCTGCCATACTTCGATAGCAATCTCATTGGGAATATAAATCTCAAAACCATCTTCACCCGTATAACCCGTGCGGGAAATGATGCCAGAAGCGCCAGCAATATGACCTTGAGAAAATTTATAATATCCGATGGATTCCAAGTCGATATCCGTCAATGATTGCAATGCAGCTTGAGCTTTTTCACCTTGTAATGCCAATAAGGTTGTTGCATCCGATTCATCTTGAACGGTTACATCAAAATTCTTGGATTCAGCCATTAAATGGGCAACATCTTTATGGCGGTTTGCCGCATTGATACACAAATAATACGCATCATCACTGATTTTATAGGTGGTAATATCATCAATAAATGTACCTTTTTCATTCAGCAATGCCGAATATTGAACCTGTCCATCCACCAATTTAGAGACATCATTGGTAGTCACATATTGCAAGAATTTCAAGGCATCCACACCTTGCACACGCACTTGCCCCATATGGGTAATATCAAAGATACCCGCAGCACCATCACGCACTGCTGTATATTCTTTAAGCGCACCATTTTTATACTGTACAGGTAGTTCATAACCTGCAAAAGGTACGATTTTACCGCCCAATGCCACATGTGGATCAAACAGTGGGGTTTTTAATAAGTCAGACATTTATTCTCCGTATGCTGCCAATGTTGCAGCCATGGTTTGTTTATGTGCAACAGGGGCTTGCACACGATTCAAAACTTCGGCCAATGCCGATACGCATTTTAACACATTGTCTTTACGACATGCGTAACCCATCAAACCAATGCGCCATACTTTGCCAGCCATGACACCTAAACCTGCTCCGATTTCCAACTGATAATCTTGCAATAAAATAGCCCGTACTTGGGCATCATTGACCCCATCAGGAATACGTACCGCATTCAATTGGGGTAAGCGTTCAGATTCAGGTACAACCAAATCCAAACCTAAGGCATCAAGTCCTGCTTTGAGTGCTTGATGATGGATTTGATGTCTATCCCAAGCTTGATTTAAGCCTTCTTCTTTCAACATCAACAAGGATTCATGCAAAGCATACAGCGCATTTACGGGCGCAGTATGATGGTAAGCACGTTTTGCCCCTTTGCCCCAATAGCCCATCACAAGATTCAAATCCAAAAACCAACTTTGCACGTTGGTTTTGCGTTGTTTGATATGTTCAACGGCTGCATTATTGAAGGATACAGGCGATAAACCGGGGATGCAGGAAAGACATTTTTGTGTGCCTGAATAGACGGCATCCATACCCCAATCATCCACATAAAGAGGGTTGCCTGCCAACGATGTCACGGCATCTACAATCGTTAAACAATCATAGCGATGGGCAATATCGCACATGGTTTTGGCATCTGTTATCGCGCCCGTCGATGTTTCAGCATGCACAAAAGCTACAAACCGTGCATCAGGGTTGGCTTTTAACGCATCTTCCAATTTTTGTGGGTCACAGGCTCGCCCCCAATCATCTTGTACCAAGACAGCTTTCGCACCACAACGTTCTACATTTTCTTGCATGCGCAAACCAAACACACCATTTTGACACACAATCACGGTGTCACCTGCTTCAATTAAATTGACAAAGCAAGTCTCCATGCCTGCGGAAGCAGGGGCCGATACTGGAATCGTTAGCGTGTTTTTAGTTTGGAATGCATATTGAAGCAAACTTTTGACTTCATCCATCATCTGTACAAACAGTGGATCAAGATGCCCTATGGTCGGGCGAGCCAACGCCGATAAAACACGAGGCGAAACATCCGAAGGACCTGGCCCCATTAAAGTACGTTGAGGTGGATGAAAAGAAGTAATCATGAACAAGCTTGTGCTGAATCATCACCCATGTGTAATTTAAATGCCGTCAAAGTATTGGCAAGCAACATGGTAATGGTCATCGGGCCGACACCACCGGGAACAGGTGTAATCCAAGCGGCGCGTTTGGCTGCTTCCTTAAAATCCACATCGCCTGTTAATGAACCATTGGCAAGACGATGAATACCAACATCAATCACGGTTGCACCCTTTTTAATCCATGAACCTTCAATTAAACCCTGTTTACCTGCCGCCGCAACCACAATATCCGCGCGTTCAATGTGGCTTTGTAGATTATTTGTAAAACGGTGGCATACCGTCACCGTTGCGCCAGCAAGCAATAATTCCATTGCCATCGGACGACCCACAATATTCGATGCACCCACAATCACTGCTTCTTTGCCGTGTAAATCTTGCCCCGTTTCTTCAAGTAATTTCATGCAACCATACGGTGTGCAAGAGCGTAGCGCGGGCTGACGTACGGTTAAACAACCGATATTGTAAGGATGAAAACCATCGACATCTTTGCTTGGGTCAATGGCATTCAAAATCGAATTGACATCAATATGATTGGGTACAGGTAACTGCACCAAGATACCGTCTATTTTCGGATCGGCATTTAATTCACCAATCAAACCCAAGAGGTGTTGTTGTGTGGTCTCTGCATTTAATTCATAAGAAAAAGAAACAATACCTGCATTTTCACAGCCAATTTTTTTATTTTTTACATAGACATGTGAGGCTGGATCATTGCCAACAATAATCACAGCTAAACCCGGTGCGCGACCATATGTTTCTTTAAGTTTCGTGCTTTCATCACACATGGAGATGCGCATACGTTTGGCAAGTGCCTTGCCATCAAGAATTTGAGCGGAAGTTGTTTGATTCATAGGCGCATTGTGGCAAGGGTTATCATTTGCGCAAATATCAAGGGTAATTTTTTAGTTCATTGCTGCATTGTAACGCAGCTGTTTTATAACATTCTGCCAGTGTGGGATAATTAAAAACATGGCGGATTAAATCATACACTGTGCCGTCTAAATTCATGACCATTTGCCCGATATGAACCAATTCACTGGCAGACTCACCAACAATATGCACACCCAAAAGTTTGTGGGTATGGATATCGACAAGTAGTTTCAACATGCCATTGGAATCACCAATGATTTGCCCACGCGCTGTTTTACGGTAAAAACCAAAACCAGTCACATAATCAATGTTTTGCTCATCCAACTGGATGGATGTATCACCCACCCATGCGACTTCTGGAATGGTATAAATAGCCATCGGTAAGACAATACCTTCGCCAAAAATTGATAGGGTAGCCTCTTTGCCATAGCATGATTTTTTTCAAAAAAATAACCAAACAAAAGAAGCTACCCATGAACGAAATAATGCGCACTCTACTGCCAATAGGCAATATTCTGGATTCAAAA
>JAUZQM010000098.1 GCA_030950985.1 Mariprofundaceae bacterium
ACGATTAAAAGCATTGACAGAGTGGCGGGCTAAACCTGCAGTACCCTTTGGTGGAAAATTTCGCATTATTGATTTCCCATTATCCAATTGTATCAATTCGGGTATTCGTAAAATATCCGTCGTGACTCAATACAAGTCACATTCATTGCAACGCCATTTACAACGTGGTTGGGGATTTTTATCGGGGCAATTTGGTGAATTTGTAGAAGTCCTTCCTGCCCAACAGCGGACAGGTGAAAACTGGTATGAAGGAACAGCCGATGCTGTTTATCAAAATCTAGACATTATTCGTCATTATAACCCTGAATACATTTTAGTCTTAGCAGGCGATCATATTTATAAAATGGATTATGGGAAAATGATTGCAGCCCATGTTGCTAAAGGTGCGGACATCACTGTTGGTTGTATTCCAGTACCTTTGAAAGAAGCGTCTGCTTTTGGCGTCATGTCCATTGATGATGAAGAACGCATTGTTGAATTTGCCGAAAAACCTGAAAACCCTAAAAGCATGCCCGGTGATGATAGCCAAGCCTTGGCTTCTATGGGGATTTATGTTTTTTCTACAAAGTATTTACGAGATCGTTTGGTTGTTGATGCGAAAGATCCTGAATCGACTCATGATTTTGGACATGATTTGATTCCTCATGCTATTGAACATGCGAATGCTTTTGCCTTTCCATTTTTAGATGGCAATACCAGCGCTTCAGGTTATTGGCGTGATGTCGGTACGATTGATGCTTATTGGGAAGCCAATATTAACTTGGCAAGTTTAGAGCCTGAACTCAATATGTATGATAAAAGCTGGCCTATTTGGACAGAACAAGAACAATTAGCACCTGCTAAATTCGCTTTTAATGATAATGATCGCCGTGGTATGGCCGTGGATTCATTGATTTCTGGTGGATGTTTAATTACAGGTTCAACCGTGCGTGGCTCAATTTTATTTTCTAATGTACGTGTTCATTCTTATTCGACGGTTGAAGACAGTGTTATTTTGCCAGATGTGGAAATTCATCGTGATTGCCGTATTAAGAAATGTGTCATTGATAAAGGTACGATTATTCCCGAAGGTACAGTGATTGGTGAAAACCATGAAGATGATGCCAAACGTTTTGAAATTTCAGAAGGTGGTGTGGTTTTGGTCACCCCTGAAATGATGGGACAAGATTTACACAACGTTTAATGTTGTTTGATTGAAATAATTAGGCCCTTGGTTTTATACCGAGGGCTTTTTTAATGTATTATTTTAAGTACTGATGTTACGCATACCGTCATTCACATGGTCTTTTAATTGGAAAATATAGAAGACCATTCATATCACTCTGGAAGTGCGGCTTTAGCCGCGCCGAATGAAGTATCAGGGAGTGGCTAAAGCCACACTTCCAAAAGGTGTTCAATGATCGAGCAAGCTAAAATGACGCTTCTTTTCATCGAGTGCGTAACATCAGTTAAGTATATCTATTTTTAAAGAACCGAGGTTACACCGATGAGTCAAAAGCTTTCTGTTGTATTTTACTGGCATATGCATCAGCCTTTTTATCGCGCCGCAGATACAGGAAAATATCACCTTCCGTGGGTTTATCTCCATGCTATGAAAGATTACACAGATATGGCGGATATTCTTGAGCACCTTCCAGAGGCACGGGCGGTGATGAATTATGTACCATCTCTGACATCGCAAATTGAAGATTATGCAAGCCAACTGCGTGCTTTTCTCAATGGTGAAAATCAAAATATTCAAGATCCACTTTTAGCTGCCTTGGTGCATGAAAGTGGTGAATACACACGTGAAGAAGAAGAATTTCTTTTAAGCAGTTGTTTCCGCTTGAATCATGAACGTAATTTACATCGGTATCCGAATTTTTCTCGTTTGTGGAATATCTCTGAACAGATGCAAGCCCATCAAGCGACTGCCTATCTTGGCGGTGATTATTTTACCGATTTGGTGACTTGGTATCATTTAGGTTGGTTAGCTGAAACAGTGCGTGCTAAAAACTTTGTTGCCCAACGTTTGATTGAAAAAGGCTCTCATTTTAGCTATCAAGATCGTCGTGATTTACTCACCTTGATTGCTTCTTTACTGGATGAATTACCTAAAACGCATCAACGTCTTCTTACCGAAGGTAAAATTGAACTGACCACGACACCATATGCGCACCCGATTATGCCCTTGATGTTAGATTTTGAAACAGCTCACGAAACCATTCCCCATGCATTGATTCCTAAAGAATCATATCCTGATGGTCGCGCACGCGCCCAAGAACATATTGATTTGGCATTAAAATCGCATCAAGCTTATTTTCATGAAACGCCCAAAGGTTGCTGGCCTGCTGAAGGTGCAGTCTCGACAGAAACATTGAAACTATTGGGTAAATCAGGCTTTGATTGGTGTGCCACAGGCGAAGCAGTATTGCATCATTCCTTGGGTTATAATTTGCGTGAACAACATCCCTATCAGCTGTATCAACCGTGGTTGGTGGGTGAGGGTGATGAACAAATCACTTGTTTTTTCCGTGATGACCATTTATCTGATTTGATTGGTTTTGAATACTCGAAGTGGCAAACCGATGATGCAGTCAATAATTTTATGTATGAATTGGCAGGCATCAAACATCGCACCCAAAATATCGAACATGCCATTGTGCCTATTATCATGGATGGTGAAAATGCTTGGGAACACTTTTATGAAAATGGTGTACCTTTTTTAACGCAATTGTATCAAACCATTGCCAATCATCCTGATTATGAACTCACTACATTTAGTGATTATTTAGCAGAACACCCTGCCTCCACACCTTTGAAAAAAATGGTCGCAGGTTCTTGGGTGTATGGCAATCTATCCACGTGGATTGGTGACCATGCGAAAACACGGGCTTGGGAATTGTTAATTGAAGCTAAAAAAGCATACGATTTATATGCGCCTAAGTTGACAGGAACATCTGCTGAAGAAGCAGGGGAACAATTGCGTATTTGTGAAGGTTCTGATTGGTGCTGGTGGTTTGGTGATTATAATCCATCCGATGCAGTGCGTGATTTTGACAATTTATACCGTCAACATTTGAAAAAACTTTATCAACTTTTGGGAACCGATACGCCTGACAGCTTAAACCAAGCTATTTCATCGGGTGGTGGTGATGCTGAAGGTGGTGGTGCGATGCGTCGTGGTGGTGCAGGCGAATAACATGACATCTTTATCACAACGTCAATCGGGTGTTTTACTGCATATTACGTCACTTCCAGGACCGTTCAATCACGGTGTTGTGGGTGAAGAAGCCTGTCAATTTATTGAACGCATTCAACATGCTGGTTATCGTGTTTGGCAATTCCTTCCGCTTGGTCCAACCCATGCGCATGGCTCACCGTATGAATCCTTGTCTTCTTCAGCCGCTAACCCTGAATTGATTGATTTACGTCAAGTGGCTCAACAAGGTTGGTTATCAGATAGAAACGTGCAACGGGTGATTGATGGCGAGTTATTGCCATGTACAGCTCGAGCCAAAGCTGCTTTAACATTTTACCAACAACTTGAAAGTGATGCGACATTAAGTCGTCAATTGACTGAATTTCAACAACGGCAAGCTCACTGGTTGGATGATTACGCCTTGTTTATGGCATTAAAAATTGCCCATGAAGGTATGCCTTGGTGGAAATGGCCAGTTGCTTTAAGAGATAGACAAGATGTTGCGATTACTGCTGCAAAAGAAACGTTAGCTGGATATATTCAACAAGTTATTTTTGAACAATTTATATTTCATCAACAATGGCAACATCTCAAACAACATGCGGAACATTGTGGTGTTCAATTGTTTGGTGATTTACCCATTTATGTTGCGCATGATTCATCGGATGTGTGGGCAAACCGTGATTATTTCACGGTGAATGAAGTGGGTTTATGCGATGAAGTAGCGGGTGTTCCCCCTGATTATTTTTCTGAAACAGGACAGCGTTGGGGCAATCCGCTTTATGTCTGGGATAACTTACAAGCATCCAATTTTTCATGGTGGATTCAACGTATTGAAGTACAAATCCAACGGATGCACATGATTCGTATTGATCATTTTCGTGGTTTAGAATCTTTTTGGGCGATTCCTGCTCATCGTGATGATGGTATTGAAGGTGAATGGCACAAAGGTTTGGGGCGTGAGTTATTGCAAGCCTTGCGCGATCATTTTGGAAAACTTCCATTGATTGCCGAAGATTTAGGTTTGATTACGCCTGAAGTCACTGCTTTACGTCAAGATTTTGATTTACCGGGTATGAAAATCTTGCACTTTGCCTTTGGTGGTGATGCCAATAATCCTTACTTACCTCATCATCATACGCAAGATATGGTGGTTTACACAGGAACGCATGATAACGATACCACATTAGGTTGGTGGAAAGCTGCATCCGAACAAGAGCAAGCACATATTCAAACGTATCTCAATATTGATGAACATGATGTGGTATGGTCAATGATTCGGACTGCACTCGCCTCAACTGCGGACTTAGCCATCATTCCTATGCAAGATTTATTGGCGCTAGATACATCGGCTCGTTTCAATACACCGGGTACCTTGGAAGGAAATTGGTCTTGGCGCATGGATAGATTACCAGAGATGAAAGATGATTGTTGGATGCGCTCAAAAGAAATGAATGATTTGTATGGTCGTTGTTACTAGAAATCGAACGGATAAATAAAAAAAACCCTCTCAAGCGGATGCTTTGAGAGGGTGATGTTATCATGTTAAGCTATAGAGCTTATTTTTCAGTGGAACAAACCAATTCTTCTTCAATTTTACCTGCTTCAACTTCATTGATGATTTTCTGGTAATGTTCGTTTACAGGGCAACCGCAAGTATGCTGTGTTGTTGCATGTAAGCGTGCTTGTTCCATATGCCATTGTGCTACTTTCAAATGTTGATCAACGTTCATATATTCACCATTTCATAAAAAATTTGGCAAAATTGCCATGCAACGAAGTTTAACCATGCATTTTTTAAATACAAAGAAAAGTACCCTTTTATAAAATAGTGATACCGTTGTTTTATGTTCATGAGTATGGTTTTGCATATTTATGAAAGCTTATTGGCTTTACGATACTTGGAGCAGTCAATCATCTCCTTTTTGATGATGCCAGTAGATGACTGGCAAATCATTTAATCCTCATGATTTAAATCAGTTAATATCACTTGTTGTCGATAAAAATTGGCATCAATAAGGATAAAGCATTGATTTGCTTTTGAAATGAAGGCGACAATCGCTAGCGTGCGCGAACTTATGGAATCCATCATTATTCAAGGCGGGAAACCGCTCACAGGTACAGTTGAAATTAGCGGTGCCAAAAATGCAGCGTTGCCCTTATTGGCAGCTGCTATTTTAGCTGATGCACCCGTGATTTATCACCGTATCCCTCATCTAAAAGATATTACAACCATGATGACACTGATTGCACATCAAGGTTCGGAAGTGACTATCGATGATCAATCACGCGTACATATTGATACACGAACGGCAACCCTGCCTGTAGCACCTTATGAATTGGTAAAAACCATGCGGGCATCATCGTTGGTTTTAGGTCCTTTATTGGCGCGTTTTGGTCATGCCAATGTCAGTTTACCCGGTGGTTGTGCAATTGGTGCGCGCCCGATTGATATGCATCTCAAAGGCTTGGAAGCGATGGGCGCAGACATCCGAGTCGAACATGGCAATGTCGAAGCTGTTGCAGCAAATGGTTTGCATGGCGCACATATTGTATTTGATCAAGTCACCGTGACAGGCACTGAAAACTTGATGATGGCTGCTACAATCGCCAAAGGTCAAACCATTCTAGACAATGCCGCCGCAGAACCTGAAGTCGTCAATTTAGCTCATGCTTTACGCGGTCTCGGTGCGAATATTGTTGGTGAAGGCACGCATAAAATTGTCATCGAAGGTGTGGCATCACTGTCAGGTGGTGAAATCACCGTCATTCCAGACCGTATTGAAGCCGCGACGTATTTATCGGCGGGTTTGATTACAGGTGGTGATGTCACGGTAACAGATTGTCAGCCTGCTGATTTGGAAGCCTTTTTAGCGCGTGTAAGAGCGACGGGGGCTACCGTTGAAACGGGAGATGATTGGATTCGTTGCGCTGCACCCAAACGTTTAAAAGCTGTCGATATTAGTACCATGCCTCATCCAGGGTTCCCCACTGATTTACAAGCTCAATTCATGGCTTTGATGTGTTTATCGGATGGTAGTAGCACGATTCGTGAAACCATTTTTGAAAATCGTTTTATGCATGTACAAGAACTGGCGCGTATGGGTGCAAATATTCATTTGGATGGACATGTGGCAGTGGTTCACGGTACGTCTAGTATTTCTGGTGCAGAAGTGATGGCAACGGATTTAAGAGCATCGGCAAGTTTGGTGTTGGCAGGTTTAGCAGCCCAAGGTGAGACCCATATTTCACGCGTTTACCATATTGATCGTGGTTACGAGAGAATTGAAGAAAAGATGCGTAAAATCGGTGCGCATATTGAACGCTGTACGACCCGTGAATCCAGTATGCCACAGGTGGATCGTTTTCATGTCTGATATTTTAACCATTGCCTTGTCCAAAGGGCGTATTTTAGAACAAACCTTACCCTTACTGGCGTATGCCCACTTAACACCTTTGGAAGATGTGCAAACCACACGGAAATTAATGGTGGACGGCCCTATGATTCAAGGGGTTCAAGTACGTTTCTTAATTATTCGTGCAGCCGATGTATGTACGTATGTAGAACAAGGTGCAGCTGATATGGGTATTTCAGGGCGTGATTTGCTTTTGGAACATCGCCCTTATGTCTATGAACCTTTGGATTTAAAAATCGGCTGTTGCCGTGTTTGTATTTGTGGATTGAAAGATGCTGTCAACCAAGGTGAACCTCAATCTGGAAGCCGCATTCGTGTGGCAACCAAGTATGATTATTTGGCAGAAAACTATTATTTATCACAAGGTATTCAGGCTGAAATCATTCATTTATATGGTGGTATGGAATTGGCTCCCTTGGTAGGCATGGCGGATCGTATTGTGGATATTGTGGAAACAGGTAGCACCTTAAAAGCGAATGGTTTGATTGAAGAAAAAACATTGTATGATATTTCGAGTCGTTTGATTGTGAACCCTGCTAGTTCTGCAACCAAACGTACCCTGATTCATCCGATTGTTGAACAGTTGCGCGAAGCAATCATACAACAATCAAAACCTGAGGAGACCATCAATGGCTAACATTACTCGATTGGATGCCAATCAAGCTGACTTTCATGAAAAATTGGATGCCTTGCTTTGCCGTGAAACGGATACTGGATCGGATATTCAAGCACTGGTTGCGGATATTCTAATGCAGGTCAAATTGACGGGTGATCAAGCGTTATGTGAATTTACAGGCAAGTTTGATGGTTGGGATTGTACCCCTGAAAACATGGTTATTTCCCGTGAAGCGATGCACGCAGCATGGCAACGTGTTTCGGATGAAGATCGAGCCGCTTTACAATTGGCAGCGGATCGCATTCGCGCCTATCATGAACATCAAGTGCAAAAAGATTGGAATTATACCGATGATGTTGGTATGACTTTAGGGCAACGCATCACGCCTTTAGATAAAGTCGGTTTATATGTACCCGGTGGTAAAGCAGCCTACCCATCATCAGTATTGATGAATGCCGTGCCTGCACATGTAGCTGGCGTTGAAACTATTGTGATGGTCGTGCCGACACCCGCAGGTAAAATGAATGATTTGGTGTTGGCAGCAGCGTATATTTCAGGTGTGCAAGAGGGTTATGCCGTAGGTGGCGCACAAGCTGTCGCAGCCTTGGCTTATGGCACAGCGACCATTCCAGCCGTAGATAAAATTGTTGGGCCTGGTAATAAATTTGTAGCGGCTGCCAAACGTCAAGTGTTTGGTACGTGTGGCATTGATATGATTGCAGGACCTTCTGAAATTGCCATGATTGTGGATAGCGGCAACCCTGAATGGTTGGGGGCTGATTTTTTATCCCAAGCAGAACATGATGAAGCGGCACAGAGTATTTTAATTTCAACGGATGCTCATTTATTGGATGATGTTGCAGAACATATTGAACGCCATTTACAAAGCTTGAAACGCAAAGATATTGCTCGCACGTCAGTGGAAACACATGGTGTATTGATTTTGGCAAACGATTTAGACCAAGCCGCAGCCATTGTAAATATCATTGCACCCGAACATTTGGAACTGGCCGTGAAAGATCCTGAAGCCTTGTTGCCAAGTATTCGTCATGCTGGTGCTATTTTTATGGGGCATTATGTGCCTGAAGCTTTGGGCGATTATGTGGCTGGTCCTAATCATGTTTTGCCAACCAATCGTACCGCGCGTTTTTCTAGCCCTTTGGGTGTGTATGATTTTCAAAAACGCAGCAGTGTGATTCGTGCAACCCCACAAGCAGTACAACACATTGGCAAAGCTGCGGCACATTTGGCACACCGTGAAGGTTTGCAGGCTCATGCATTAACCTTGGAACTTCGTTTAAAGGATACATTATGATTCGTAAAGATATCCGAGCTTTAACCGCTTATCATGTCCCTGATGCTTCGGGCATGATTAAATTGGATGCGATGGAAAATCCATTTAGCTTACCTCAAGATTTGCAAGCAGCATGGTTAGAGACATTAAAACAAGTGGATATCAACCGTTATCCCGATGCCAATATGCAGGCATTGCGTGAAACGATTGCCCAACGTGAAGGCTTGCATGCTGAGCAAGTATTATTGGGCAACGGTTCGGATGAAATTATTCAAATGTTATTGCTTGGCAATGAACCAGGGACGTGTGTGACACCTGCGCCAACTTTTGTGATGTATAATCTCATCTCACACTGGGTGAAACGTTCTGTGGCAACCGTGCCTTTGGGCAAAGATTTTTCATTGGACCCGAATACATTTTTACAAGTATGCGCCCGTGAAAAAGCTGTCATTGCCTTTTTAGCATGTCCGAATAATCCAACAGGCAATTTATGGTCACGCGATACTGTGGAAAAAATTATTCGAGAATTTCGTGGTTTAGTCGTGATTGATGAAGCGTATGCACCGTTTTCTGAATCGACTTACACGGCTTTGATTGCGCCTGATGTCATGGTCTTACGCACATTTTCAAAATTGGGCTGGGCAGGTTTGCGTTTGGGTTATGTGTTGGGCGATGCCAAGGTGATTGCAGATTTAAATAAAATACGCATGCCTTACAACATCAATAGTTTAACTCAAGCTTCTGCAACGTTCTTTTTACAACATCGTGATGTGTTTGATCAGCAGGCACGCGATATTTGCCATGAACGCAGCCGCATGATGGCATCGTTGATGGGGATGGATGATATTGAAGTTTTTCCATCGCAAGCTAATTTCATTTTATTGCGTGTGAAGGATGCTGATAGCGTCTTTGAAGCACTCAAAGAAAAAAACATCCTAATCAAAAACATGCATGGACAAGGTGAGCTTTTATCTGAATGTTTGCGTGTCACGATTGGAACAGCCGATGAAAACAACACCTTTTTATCGGCATTACGGGAGGTTTTGGCATGAGTCGTATCGCCAGTATTGATCGCACCACCCATGAAACATCCATTCAATTAAGTCTGAATCTGGATGGTACAGGCAAAGCAGACTTGCATTCATCGATTCCTTTTTTGGATCATATGTTGGAACAAATTTCACGGCATGGTTTGATTGATTTAAGTTTAAAAGCCAAAGGTGATCGCGGTATTGATGATCATCATACAGTAGAAGATATTGGCATTTGTTTGGGTGAAGCTTTGCGTGAAGCTGTGGGTAATAAATCGGGCATTGTCCGTTATGGTCATAGTTATGTACCTTTGGATGAAGCGTTATCGCGTGTTGTTCTTGATTTTTCAGGTCGCCCTGGCTTGGTCTATAACATTGATTTTCCGAAAGAAAAAGTGGGAAACTTTGATATTGATTTGTTCAAAGAGTTCTTTCAAGCGGTGAGTAATCATGCGCGTATCACCCTCCATATTGATGGTTTACGCGGTGGTAATAACCATCATATCATTGAAACAGTATTCAAAGCATTTGGTCGTGCTTTACGCATGGCACTTGAGCTTGATAGTCGACAAACAGGCATTCCATCGACAAAAGGTAGCTTGTAAACCATGACAAAACTGGCTTTGATTGATTATGGCATGGGAAACTTGCACTCCGTGGCAAAGGCTCTGGAAAAATCAGGGGCTAGTGTGGATTTAGTTCAAGATGCGGCTTCACTTCAACATTATGACCGCATGGTTTTACCGGGAGTCGGCGCATTTAGGGATTGTATCTCAGCATTAAAAAAAACGGGCTTAGATGTTGCGATTGAACATCAAATCAAGCAAGGCATGCCTTTTCTAGGTATTTGTTTGGGTATGCAAGCCTTGATGAGTCAATCGTATGAATTTGGTTGTTATGATGGTCTGAACATTATTTCAGGCGAAGTAAAACCTTTTCCAGAATCTCACCCTGAACGTGGTTTTAAAATTCCACATATGGGTTGGAATGATGTTGTTTTCTCTTCGGAACGTGACATTCACCCAGTGCTTGCGCCCTTACAAGGTAAGCAAGTCTATTATGTTCACAGCCTTTATTGTGTGCCTGAAAATCCTGAACATATGTTGGCGGCATCCTCGTATGGTGATTATCCCTTTGCTTGTGCCATTGGTCGGGAGAATATCCTTGCGGTGCAATTTCATCCTGAAAAATCACAACAAGCAGGCTTGGCCATGTTAAAATCTTTTGTGGAATGGAAACCATGACATCTAAACTATTTGAATTAATTCCTGCGATTGACTTAAAAGGTGGTCACTGCGTACGCCTTAAACAAGGGCGGATGGATGATGCCACCGATTATGGTGATAATCCTGCTGAAATGGCGGCATATTGGCAGTCTTTGGGCGCGAAACGTCTGCATGTCGTCGATTTGGATGGGGCGTTTGCGGGTGAACCTGCCAATCAAGATGCCATTCGTAGTATTTGCGAGGTGATGAACATCCCTGTTCAGTTGGGTGGTGGCTTGCGTGATTTAAAGATGATTGAAGGCATGTTGAAACTGGGTGTTGAGCGGGTTATTTTAGGCTCGATTGCGATTTCCAATCCGCAGCTGGTGACCGATGCTTGCCGTGAGTTTCCCCATCAAGTGTGTGTCGGTATTGATGCCAAAGGTGGTATGGTGGCAGTGCATGGTTGGGA
>JAUZQM010000099.1 GCA_030950985.1 Mariprofundaceae bacterium
GGTTCACTTTCATCCTTGATAATCGAATCAATCTTGTGCGGTTTCGCCAGATAAATGGTCAAACGCAGACGCATACCCACTTCTTCAATCTTTGGTTCAGACAGCCCTAAATCCTTAGCTTCCTCGAAAATTCTGCGAACACCCGTTCCCCATTGCTCAATCAGGTGCAGTTCACGGAATACACGGGCAATCACATGATTGCGGATACGGGATGTTCCCTGCTTCATCTCCTCAATGGTTAAGCCAGAAAGCAGTATGCCCAAACTTTCGATTTCAATGCGGTCATCAAGGAATACCACACGAATAGGAGCGCCTCGCTGTGAATAATCGCTATGCACGATGGCATTGATAATGGCTTCTCGCAACATGCCTAACGGAATACTCCAGACATCCTTGCGACGCACATCGGAGAGGTCAGCGCCTCGAAAGGCATGTTTTTTGAGGAACAACATCACCTCATCTACCGCTTGGGGAAGCGGTTCATCAATATCGAGATGGTCAAAAATATCGACTTTCTTGGTGCCGAAGAACCTTCCACACTGAATCCACGCATCGGAGAAATGTTGTAGTCTATGTTTGCCAAAGAGAAGAATAGCGCCCTTGGTTGGTACCAATTTACCTTGATGCTGTGTCAGTAGTTTTAGCGTCAACAGAGCCTGCTCATCTAACTTACGAATATCACCAAAGGTCTGCTGTGCCGCCTTTAAATCCAAAGCATCAACAGATAACTCAGGCATAGGCATTTCATCAAAAGCTACACCTTCAACAGAGCGCTTTAACTCTTCAATGAGTGCATGGTCTGCCTTTCGATTACTAGAACCAAGACGGACATACACGCCATCTTCAGCCCCTTCTGCATTCAACCAATGGGGGCGTGAATTACTAAGGAATACCTCCACAACCATCAGCGTTTTATCATCGACAGTTACCAGTTCAATATTTGGTACCAATCGCGGAGAAATCGAATCGGCAATCAGGTTACAAAGTCGCTCTTCTTCATCCAATGGATTCTCAACGCCGACAAGCTGTTTATCATCTGCAACACCAATCACCAGCCGCCCGCCCGCTGTATTGGCAAATGCCACCAGCGATTTCAGAATCGGCTTGGGCGAAGATAAATCCCGCTTGAACTCCAGCGTTTTGCTTTCTGGTTGGCTGAGCATATTGAAAATAGTTACTGACATTTAATCGCTTCTTTGAACATGTCAGACTTTTCTTGCTCAGACATGCCATCGACAAGGCGGAGATAGGCACCTTTGTATTCAGGGTTGTGATGGTTACTTAAAACGAAGGCAGTTGTAGAAACAACTTCGCCGCCGATAGAATCAAAAGCACGAGCTCCTAAATGCGCCATCGATAAAATTGTTCCATCATTCAAAATATGAGAACGCAACTTTTCATACGATGATAGGAACATCCAACTCTGCATGGTAATCATAGCAACCGAACCATATTTAACAGCCAATTTCAAGTTCCTTTCAATAAACATCGCAAACAAATCTGACTTACTATTTGGATATGCCTGTCCTGCAAACGTCTTCAATGCAGCATTCATCCCCTTACCACCCATATACGGTGGATTGGCAATCACTACCTGATACTTTTGGCTTAGATAATCTGCTTGCTTCAAAACTTGAAGCACCTTTTGATGTGTTTTATGCAGGAACATATTGCTTACCATGCCTTTCTCTTCGAGCAATGTCCGAACACCAACCACATCCTTTAAAGCAGGGCAAATTAGAGAACCAAAATTATCCGAATCCATAAACTGAATCAGTGTGTCCTGTAGCGGCTGTGTAAATAAATCCCGCCCAACTTCATCCATATACTCATTCAGTTCATCATCGGTGAAATGAATATTCTCCAATACACAGATTTGGGGCTGCACAGGCTTGCGTAAAAAATGCTTATATTTCTCGCATGCCTTCATGACAAGTGCAAATGCTGCAAGCTCACCAGCCCGCTCATCAATTTCTACACCAAATAGGTTGTTTTCCAAAATTAGTCGGGGAATCTCTTTTGCCTCATAGCCTTGTTCCTCATAAATATGGTAAAGTAGGTCAAATGCATAAGTCAGCATATGCCCAGAGCCACAAGCCGGGTCACATACTTTTAATTCCTCTGGTGATGAAACTTGCAAGAAGTCTGTTTCCTGCTGCTCAGGTTTGATATAATAATCCATGTGTTCAATCAGTGTTGAGGCTGGGTGGTTGAGCATCCAGAGTCTGCCGAGCGAGTTCTCCACTAAATAGCGCACAATCCAGTGGGGTGTAAACAATTGGGTGGCGGCGGGAATATCTTCAGGTGTGACTTTCTTATTCTTTTTCAAGGCAGCAAATACTTGATCTTTCTTTTCAGAAATATAAAACTGGTAGAGCCAACCAATGGTTTCTACTTCGCATGAATCGGTGCCAATTGCTTCCCGCATTGCCTGCAACACGGAATTTTCAGAGAGCAGGTCATCAGGCATTAACAATTCGGTATAATCTTCAATCTTTTCAAATAAAAAGGGCATGGCTTCATGATAGTAGTTGCACGTTGCGACCAGAAGCAGCTTGTATGCTTCCTGTTGTGGATCATTTGCAGCTGTTTTATTGCTTAATAAGTCCAGCACTTGCTGCTTATCAACAAACTTCTCGATGCCAGCATCAAAATACCCCTGCTTGGCTTCTTGCAATATTTCTGGCTGGGTAAAATCTCGTGCAGGTGTAAGAATACCCATACGCGTATAGCGGTTCACATCCATAAACCTTAATGCACAAAAGCGGTTGAACCAAATATAAGCAACTTTATCAACCACGGCTTCTTCAGATGTTTTGCGAATCAGCGACTTTAAGTCCTCAAGTGCCTTTTCTTTTCCTCTAAGCTCAGCGCTGTCAGTATGTAAAACATAATCCAGCTTGATAGCAACTTGCTCAATAAGCTGTTTTCTCGCTGCTTGCGCGAATTTCTTTAATACTGCTGTATCCATATCACTTACACCTGTACCCGTTTACCATGATCAATGGCTTCCAACATGGTTGCACGAAGCTTTTCAATATAGTCCTCAACATCATGACTATTGACCAACAGTGGTTTATCAGAAGCGACTTTTAAGTGGTGGACGTTCACAATTTCTATCTTCTTAGGTTGAACAGGTGCTGGTTCTGCGGCAGTTTGGATAGGTGTTGGTTGGTGCTCAGGGTATGAAACCGTAGGCATAGGCTTTTCAGGCTCTGGTTGCGCCATGGTAATCGCCTGGGAGAGCAAGTCAGCATACACATCCTGCTCAAAACGACGTAAATCATCACGCACCATCCCGATTAAGCTTTGGCTATTCATTTGCTTTTGGATATGAATGAATGGCTCCAAAAGTTTATCTTTTTGTGAATCAGATAGCGTGTCTAACTCGGACATGGCAAGCAACTTCTGCCGCAATGAAGTAATTTCAGTTTCAGCTTTTTCTTTCTCAGCATGAAGCTTCTCTGAAATCTTTTGCTGCACAACCTGCATCAGGGATTTGGCCTGTTTAATCTTGCTTCCTTTATAACAGTTCACATCCCCCAATATGGTTTTGATTTGTTCAATCTCGTCACCATCAATATCTGAGAAATTAAACTGTTCACGTTGAATAAAACGACGTACTTCAAGATAAATCGATTTCATGCTCCCACACATAAACTCGCGGATGGGGTCAAGAATATCCTCTTTTATATCTAGCAGATCATCCGTGCTCCTCGACAATTCAGTCAAATAAAAAGTATAGGGCTTGTTGGTTAAGGTTTTAAGCAAATCAATGGGCTGGTTCAGCACATTCAGGAATGGATATTGTGCTTTTTCTGCGGCAAGCACTTCTAATTCTTGCTGTATTTTCTGTAGTGCTTCTGCTGTTTCCTTGCCCAGTGCCTTGGCTTCATTGGATATTGGCGGGCTATCAAAGAATTCATTATAAAACTCTTTAAGTTGGCGAACCTGCACTGCTGAAAATTCATGCTGTGGTTCCAATACAAGATTACCTTGGATATGCGTATTTCTTAATGCGCGCACCAATTCATTATCTTCCAAAACATTACTATCTGAGCGTACTTCGATTTTAGAACGGGCGCATAGCTTGGCAACGGTGCAAAGAATAGCAGCCTGATACCAACCATAAGGCTTACGCTCAAAGGTCTCTATGGTCATTTTGAGCGTTGTTCTAATACCTTTATCTTTGTTCTGTTTAATGGTTGCCAGCAGCTCCATCTCAGCCTCATTAAGTTGCTGGTCTTCATCGCTGATTAAGGTACCTGTAGATTTTAAGTATGTATCTATGTCTGCTTCAGAATAAACAACGCCTCTAAGCATTTGTAAGTTTGGATACGACAAACGAATCTGCTGATGGAATGCTGAGACAACTCTTGTACGTGGGTCACTGCCTTCTCTGATATTATCCAGTTCGGAACCATTTACAAACAGCTTAGCCTCACTGATTAACCTGCTAACCAGCGTCTTGATATTGCTGTAACGCTCTTGATTTTGAACACCTTTTTCGGGTAAAATCTTTTTCACTTCTGGGTCTTGATTGACTGAGTTATTTTGCTTAATAAATTTATCTGTCTGCTTGTATAGCCAGAGGTCTCGAATCAGCCGATCATTAGGTTCCAATGCAATAACCACTTCATTTTGACCCATGGATTGCATTTTTAATAAGTCAAATTGACCTACATGCTCATGAAAAGGTGAAATAACGTGAACACCTAATTCAGCTTCCCTGCCATATAAACGACCATCGAGTTTTCGAGAAAAAGGGTAATCTTGTTTATTATCATCAAAACGAATTTTTCGATCCATAATAATATGATCAAAAATGACCTTGCTCAGTTCGTTTTCAACATCCGCATTATCAATTTCCACATGCTTAATTTCTTGCTCTATGTCTTTTTCTGTCTCAGTAAGGAACTGGTAAATATCACCATTGCGTTGGATGTAAGTCTCTTGCTCCAGTAAGTTTAAAGCTTCTTCTATTTTTGTTTGCAGGGCTTTCTGGTCAATATTGAAACCATGTTGCATCAAAACACAGATGTTTCTGGCTGTGGACTTAAATTCTTTCACATATTTGACAAGGAATAAGGCTTTAAGTACCCGTACAGCAAAAGGGTGGTTTAGGTTCTGCTCGGCTACGAGTATGCTTCTTTGAATTTTGGATTGAAGCGATGTCCGAATGCCCTCAAACATCAAATCAAAGGTTGCGAGCTCACCTAGTTCATTGTCTGCAATTCTTTTTACTACATCCTGAAATACACCCAGCATGGAACGCTCACCAACCGAACTATGTTTACCTGTGAATGCGTTGTGTACTGACAGGTTTTGAATAGCAGATTGAAATAGTGTGAATTGATAGGGTACAAACGGGTAGGCGTGAATAAAATGGTCACGGTCTGTGAAATTGCGGTAAGTTTGGGAGCCATCGGTAAAACCAAATAAGGTACCAAAGTTATCGGATTGTTCATGGTAAATATCGGATAATAGGGTCACGCTATCATCGTTTTTCAGTAGCAAGCGTTTCTGAATGACTTCATCAACATTGGCACTGGTCAATTTCATGCGATTGGCAAATCGAGCCTGAATTTTTGAGAAGTCATTACCTTGTTGCTGGCTCATTTCACCAACGACAGAATTCATGTCTTCTTGCGCGGTCACAATCACCCAAGCCCGACCCCTACATTTGGTTGCAAGGCTCTCGGCAATGGTTTGAAGGTTGGTCATCAGCTTCACATTGTCAGCAATATACTGACCGACCTCATCCACAAAGAAGTTTAACCTAAACCCCTTTTCTTGTTGTTCAATATATGTATTAACCTGCTCTGCAAAATCTTCAATGGAAACACGGTAGTCACTGCGATATTTGTCCAAAACATCAGTCGCTGCTTGACCAATAGCATCAGAATAGGCTTGATCTGCACTGGAAGAAATACGGGATACCCGTTTGCGACCTTCTTCCCAAGGCATGCCTGCTATGATGTGAAATTTATCTTTAAATGTTATAAATAACCCATCTTGATCAAGTTCCCGCTCAAATTGTGCAATGTAACCCTGCTTACCATAATAGCCACAGGCTTCATCGAATACTTTGACGAATACAGCCAGTAACGCATCGACTTGTTCTTTGCTGATAATATCGGCTTTCTGATCAATGTTGAATAAGATACTTTTAGATGGAATAGAGGCTGCGCGTTTTAGGTCAGCCCTTAGAATTTCATCGTTCACTTTGGACTGGAACAAATCTAAAGCAGATTGTCCATCAAGCTCATGCCCTTCCAGCAGTAAAGAGAGCATCTTTAGCAGGTGGGATTTACCAGAGCCAAAAAAGCCAGAAATCCATACGCCATTGGCTCCTTCGTAATTGTTATAGGCATCGAGAAAGGACTCCAGCCTTTTCGATACTTCATTGGTCAACACATATTCTTCAACCTCTGTTCGCAGACTTGCTTCATCGTCTGCCTTAATCACACCTTCAATGGAGCGATTGATGTCTTTATAGAAAATTGACGCTAATTTCATTTTATAATCCTCAATTAAACTTCACAGTCAAAGATATTGAATGCCCTGTAATACTTGTCATGTTGCAAGCTAGGTCTTGCAAATAAATCTAGTGATGCTCCCTTTTCGGCAGAGTGGGTATAAGCACCTGAGAAAAACATGACAGTCGGCTGCTCTTTTGCCGTGCTTTGTAAATTATTTAATACATTGTGAGAACGGATAAATGGAAACACTTCACCAATACCTGTTAAAAACATAACATCAAAGTCTCGCTCAGACATTTTCTTTGCAATAGCGGGAATTAAAGTTTCTTTTGTGTCCAAAACGCCCTGTATATCTTCCATGAGTTTAGCTTTAGGAAGTTCATGTTCGTGCTTAAGGTACCAGTCTAAGTCACCATTCTTATCTAGTATCTCAATAGAGAGGTCATAGAGGTTAACTTCAAGAACCGATATGCCTTTTTGTGCCAGTTTATTTGACAGTTGCTTGATTAGGCTGGTTATAGGAACTGCCTGTTTGGGGTCATAAGGACAAATAAAGAATGGAACCTCATTGCCTAGCCCCTGTTTTTTTAAAAAACGCGTATTAGAAATCAAATTCAACAAATGTTGAAGGTCGTCATGTGAGCCTGTAGCCATCATACCTACCATGTTAGCAACCCTCCCAAGTCCCCATCCGTGATAGGATAGATAATAGCCTGCGAATTGGAAGGCTTAAATATCTGCCTTGCCAGAAGGGGTGATAGAAGCACAGGTGTGATTATATTATCTGCGGATAGCATCCCCGATTCGCGTAGCATCTTAAAAAGAACCTGCCTCATCTTGTATTTGGTTGATGACGACAGTGCTTCAAGCTCTTCATTCCACTCAGCTTTTTGATTGAAGAAAACATCATAATCATGATGTGTAAGGTGAAAATCCATAGATAAGTATTTTTCGCGTAATACTTCAACAGCAAACTCTTCAATCAAACGATAATATCGACAAACAGCGAGCCATAAAAGGTAACATTGATCTTGATTTGACCCATCAATCAATAGTTCGAGCTCAGAATCTTGAAGCTGTTTTAGACGCGAGGATATTTCAATATACATTCTTGTAAGAGAGCTTTGAGTTTTTGCTTGAAGTGTATTGTGTTTTAATACCTCCTTGCGCACTAAAGACCAATCAGCAAGCTCAAGGTATAGTTTGGCTAGCTTGACTGAATCAACTGGAACCAATGCTGCGGCAGTAAAAGAGACCCTATATTTACTCAAAAAGATGAATCCTTAGTAACATGGACTTCATGTCCCTCCCAATTTCTATGTTAGTCTAACTTAATGTTGCAAAAGTTATGTTAGTTATACCGTGGTTATATGTCTATAGCCATGGAGTTGTGTTATACTAATGGGAACCTCGAAAAACCATCGAATTTCAGCTTTAGAAGTACCTGAATTCAGGTTGCACCAGAATCACGCTACAGTGCTTGATGCTTACTGACCCATTAGAATTAAGCTTTATTTAAAGGCTCTTCTAAAATTCACGTGGGTAGGCAAAATTTATTGACCTTGGAAAAGTCCAGTTTACCAGTGATTAGGTAACTGTACTCGGCACACCATTCGACAACACTTCAAGAACTAGCTTGCTCTTAAAGGCTGCACTGTAAACTTGTCTTTTTCTACTCATTATAACTCCGTTTTTTTGCTGAATTCTAGCTTAAAAGGGCTCTTTTGAATATCAAGTGGGTAGACAAAATTTATTGACCCTAGAAAAGTCGAGTTTTCCAGTCATAAGGTAAGCGATGGTTTTGAAATGTTCGAATTTATAGCCTCTGGCTTTGCGCTTGGCAGCCTGTAGCACCGAG